>CAMDGP010000041.1 GCA_945897765.1 Chitinophaga pinensis | reverse complement strand
AATCTGCAATCTAACTCACGCCCACACCTTCGTTCCTTCTGAGCAATTACTACAAATATCAATCGCTTTGCGGTTCAACAAAACTGCTTTTCTAAAATTGCCATAACGTTCGGATTTCCAAATTTCTTCAAACGTTTTCGATTCAATTGTTCCGAGTACATGTTGCGCGTCTTTGTCAAAACAACATGGAACCACTTTTCCATCCCACGTGATGACAGAGCCCGACCACATTCGCCAGCAATGATTTCCAGGATCGCCTTTGATTTTGTAAGTGCCGTCTTTTTGTAAACGGTAGCGCGAATATTTTTCATTTTCAGGCATCAAGCGATTGCCATTTTTATAGTCGTACAATTGTGCGGTTTTGATGCGCACTTCGTCGATGTTCATTTCTTTAGCCAAGGTGAAAACCGCTGGAATTTCATGTTCGTTTGGTTTAACCGCCAAAAACTGAAATATCAAATTTGGAGTAGGGGAGTTCAGTTCTTTTTTAGCTTCCACCAGGTGTTTCGACGCTTCAATTACTTTTTGTAGGTTTCCATGAACGCGGTATTGCTCGTAGGTTGCTTGTGTCAAACCATCGATGGAAATAATCAAACGATCCAATCCAGAAGCAACGATTTCTTTCGCTTTTTCAGCATTTATAAAGTGAGCGTTGGTTGAAGTTGCCGTGTAGATTTTATGCTTTTTCGCTTGTTTGATTAACTCCAAAAACTGTGGATGTAAAAACGGTTCTCCTTGAAAATAATAGTTGATGTAGAAAACAGTTTTGCTGACTTGTTTCAATAATTTTTCGTGAAAATCGAGGTCTAATTTCCCTGTTGGTCGCGTGAATTGTTTCAAACCACTCGGACATTCGGGGCAACCTAAATTACAAGCTGTGGTTGGTTCAATGCTCAAACTAAACGGTAAACCAAGCTGAGACGGATGTTTTGTGACTTTCGAAAACCAATAACTCATTTTCAAACCTACTAAATTCAAAACGCGCTTTAAATTCAGGTGCTTTAAAATTCGAAGGGAATCGCTATTTTTCGACATAAAGCGAAATTAATCAGAATCGAATGAATGGCAATTTTTTTTTGTTATTCATGGAATTCATATTTTGATAAAGTTTTTAAAACTAAAAACCGCTTAATTTAACTGTATATGAATCTTTAAAACATAATATTTTCCGAAAAAAAGAGGAGCTCCTTTCGAAACTCCCCCTTTTCATCATTCATCAATCAACAATCAAACTTATCTTATTTCAAATAAATGTTTATTTGAAATTGGTTAATAACCTGTGTTTTGTTGCAAATTTGGGTTAAGTACTAAATCTGCAGTGGGGATAGGGTATAAGTTTAAATGGCTTGAAACACCCATTCCGAGAACATCGCCACCTTTGAAAGACCAAACGTAATCTGCGCTTGTAAATAATCCAAAACGAATCAAATCAGTTCTTCTGTGTCCTTCCCAGCTTAATTCTCTTGCTCTTTCATCTAAGAAGTCATTCAATGTTAATGAAGCGAAATTAAAGTTACTATTTCCGAAAGCTCTTTCACGAATAAGATTCATATATTGTAAAGCTGTCCCTTGATCACCATTTCTATACGAAGCTTCAGCCAACATTAAATAAACGTCTGCTAATCGAAACATTGGGAAGTCGATATCTACGTGAGGTGAACTACCATTATTTGAACCGTTAGCTCCAGCTTTCGTTTTATTTTTAAATTTAGGAAAAGCATATCCTTGTGTGAAAGTTCCTAAAGCTGTGATTTCTTTTGTTTGACCAGCTCTGTAAAATAAGAAACGAGAATCTTGGGTTGTATCAGGGAACTTATCTACAAATTGTGGTGTAGCTCTGAGTCCACCCCATTTACCATTTACACCGTAATCAGCTGCTACAATTGAACCACCTAAAGCACCACAAACTAAATAAGTTGTTCCTCCATAAGTTTGTGCATTTATACCGTCATAAACAACTGGGAAAATAATTTCTGGTGACGTATTATTGTCAGCTAAGAACATATCTTGATAAACATCATCTAATTGAAAAGAACCAGAATTTATCACTTTTTGACAGTAAGTAATACAATCTGCGTTTCTTTGAGTTCCAGTATAAACAGATGCATTCAAATATATTTTAGCTAACAAAGTTTGAGCTGCTGCTTTTGTCGCACGACCATAAGGTGCACCTGAAGCTGGTAGCATTAAATCTTCAATAGCCACTAATTCAGATTCGATGTAGTTAAACACTTCACTTCTTGTAATACGCTCAGGAAGGAATGCTCCTACTCTATCATTTTCGTCTACAAAAGGAACATTTCCAAATAAATCCATTGCGTGAGAATAACTTAAAGCTCTTAAGAATCGTGCTTCTTGTCTGTAAGTTCTAATTCTTTCTTTATCTGCATCAGAAAAACCTCTTTCATCTAATTTCTCATCTCTTGCTTGGTAAATAAATTCGTTACACAACGTTATTTGATAATAAATTCTGTAATACATTCCTTTTACCCAACCATCATCTGCATTCCACTGTAGTTTATTCATAGCAGGAATTCCTGGGTCGTTCCAACCGCATACAGCTTCATCTGTTGGTAATTCTTGAAGATTCCACATTACACGAACATAAGAAGAGAATCCTTCATCAATTCCTGCAATGTCACCTGCTCCAGCTGGACCTTGTAAACCTGTCATTGATAGACCAGCATACAATTTTGCAAGAACGTTAATGTAATTATTTGGGTCACTGTAAACAACTTCTGAGTTCAAACCGTATTTTGGTGTTTGATTAAGTTGTTTTGAACAAGATGGAACTAAAACTAATAGTGCCATCCCAATTCCTAATAAACTTATGGTTACTTTTTTCATAATTTATATTTTAGAAATCAAATGTTAAATTCAATGAGTAAACACGTGGACGTGGGTAAATGTTGTTATCGATACCTCCACCAACTTCAGGATCTAAACCTTTATATTTAGAAAGAACAAAAACGTTGTTCACAACTAAAGTTGCATTTAAGCCTACTTTGTTACCAAGCGCTTTTAATTTACCGAAGTTATATCCAACATTGAAATAATCCATTCTCAAGAAATTAGCTTTCTCCATATAATGATCACTTAAAAGTTGATTGGTTGTTACATTTACAACCTCGTCTTCATAATAAAGTGAACTAATATTACTAAGAAATCCTTGTGTTCCATTGATTGATTGAAATGTTGCTGAATTTGAGTGAATATTATTGTAGATATGTCCACCTAATTCTGTACGCATTGATACTCCAGCAAACCATTTTTTGTATGAAAAATTCAATGCTAAACCTGTAAACCAGTTTGGAGCTACTTTATCGTAAATATAACGGTCTTCAATATTTATTGTTCCATCGCCATTTCTGTCAGCAAAAGCATGTATGTCTTTCCATTTGTCAGCAACAGTTATACCTCCGTCACCATTCACGTCAATTGATGCTTGTTGACCCACTTCGATTAAAGAACCATCTGTGTCATATTGTTGCTCATACACTAAGAATGAATAGGTTGCATATCCAACTCGTTGAACTTGAATTGTGTTACCAATTCCACCTGAAATACCTCCAACTAAGATACCCACTGAATTTGGATCTTCTACTTGTGTCAATTTAGTTACTTGGTTAACGTTATGAGAAGCATTAGCTGTCAAATCCAATCGCATTGTTTTAGAGGCATATAAACCTGCATTCACACTCATTTCAATTCCTTGATTTAACATACTTCCAACGTTTGTCAAAATTTCATTTGTAAAATTAGAACCTGCAGGAACAGTAGTCGTAGCTAATAAATCAGACGTTTCCTTTCTATAAATATCAATGCTTCCTGAAAAACGATCTTTTAAAATACCGAAATCTAAACCAATATTGTAACTTTTTGTGGTTTCCCATTTCAAGTTAGCGTCAAATCCACCCGGACGTAATTGCGTATAATATTGTCCGCCAAAAGCATACTGAGCCGTTGTTGCTCCTTCATAGTAATTTGAGATATAGGCATAATCACCAATTCCATCTTGTTGACCTGTGATACCAAAACCTGCTCTAACTTTTAATAAAGTTAGCCATGCCGCTTTTTGCATGAATTTTTCACCTGTAACAATCCAAGCTGCAGAAACTGCTGGGAATAAGCCCCATCGCGCCTCAGGACTAAAACGAGAAGAACCGTCTCTTCGTAATGAAGCATTAATTACATATCTATCATTAAAAGTGTAAATCCCTCTTCCGTAGAATGAAAGTAAAGCATTTTTTGTAAAGAATGGATTTGCAGCTGCTGGACTTATAATTGAATCACCAGCTTGGTTGTAAACTGGCAAATTAGGACTTTCAGAGTACCAATATTGGTAAGAATATCCTGCAGTTAAGTCGATTATGTGTTTACTTTTTTTCTCTGCAGTATTGAAATTAGCGTAAGCTTCAATCAATTTATTCCTTTTTCGAGAATTATAGGTATTGAAACTCCCTTCTGTAAAATACCCCGATGCAGAATTCAAGCTGGTTGAAACTTGCCCTGAACCTTCTGATTGATCCGTTCCAACATTCACAACTGCTTTCAACATTGGGAAAAAAGGCAATTTATACGTTAACTTCAAATTTCCAATGTATCGTGCAACATTACTTCTATCGTCTCTTTGTTTAATTAAACCTAATGGGTTTTTAGGAGCTAAAGTGTTTGGAGCACCATTGTTTTCAATCCACTCATAATATCCACCTAAAGCATTTGTTCCTGACATAACAGCTTGAGTCGGATCAAAATAAGCTGCACCTAATGCGCCTCTATTTGCAAATACTGATTTAGTTTGAATTAACTTTTGATTGAACTCAACTAATAATGATTTTTTAAAAAAAGTAGGATTCATATTTAATGAAGCGGAAGTTCTAACGAAACGATCATCTTTCAATAATCCATTTTCAAATCTATTTCCAATTGAAAGACGGTAAGGTAGATTTTTTAAACCACCAGTTAATGAAACGTTGTTATCTGTTACGTAAGCCGTACGGAAAACTTCTTTCTGCCAATCTGTGTTTGCTGTTCCTAAAAGCGCGGTTTGAGCAGGAGTTCCATTTTCTGCAACTAATCTTCTCAATTGTTCACCATCAAGAACATCAGCATATTTTGCAATAGTTGACATTGAATGCTTTGTATCAAAAACAACTTTAAGTTTGTCCATATTGATTCCGTCACCTTTTTTTGTAGTAATTAAGATTACACCATTGGCAGCACGAGAACCGTAAATCGCTGTTGCAGAAGCATCTTTCAAAACAACAAAAGAAGCGATATCATTTGGGTTAATTAAAGAAAGTGGGTTGGCAACACCTGCAATTCCACCATTATCTAAAGGAACACCATCAACTACAATCAATGGGTCATTACTTGCGTTTAATGAAGTTCCACCTCTTAATCTTAATGTACTTCCTGAACCAGGTGCACCATCATTACTTGTAATTTTCAAACCTGAAACTTTACCCATAATGAGCTGCTCAGGAGTTGAAAGAGAACCTTGAGCAAAATTTTTCTCATTAATGATTGTTGCTGAACCAGTTAAATCTTTGGTTCTAGTTGTACCGTAACCAATTACAACAACCTCATCAATATCTTTATCTAATTTTTCTAAAGTAACGTCCTTTACTAAGATTTGATTTGCTGTAAGGGTTATAGATTCAGTTTTTTGGTTTAGACCAATAAATCTAAAAATCAAGTTATAAGTTCCAGGATTAATACTTTTAATTTCATACATCCCTTTGTCATCTGTTGTCGCACCTTTTCCTTGTCCTTCTAGTATTACGGTAGCGTTAAACAATGGTACTCCGTCTGCATCGACAACTTTTCCTTTGATAGTCGCATTTTGGCTGAAAGCAACAAAACTAACGGCTAAAAAAAGAAAGGAAAGCGCAAAGGATTTAAATCTAATTACATCCATATTCTACGTTTTGATTGATTAATAAACTTTTTATTCTGTCAAATATATCTTAATTTTTCTTAATGTCAATATGACACAAAGAAAAAAATCACCACTTAATTTTAACGTTTGTTGTATTTCCTTGTAGGGATAAAGGAAGTGAAAAATATTTTTTATTAACATTTATTTTAATTAATGTTCTTTTACCGTTAACCTTCACTTTTTTCGGAGGATTTTCAGCAAAATGAATTTCAAATTGAAAACTATTGATGAGTTGAATTTGTTCATTTCCTTTTTCTAAATTGAATGTGATTTTAGAAGATTTTTTACTTCTGTTATTCTTAATTTTTAAAAGATTATACATTCCATTTTCATAAGCAGTAGCAGTCAAACCATCGTCTTCAAACCAAGAACCTTCACTGTTTAAAACCATTGGGTGATCGTAAAAATGAAGCGTTACATTCTTCGTATCGTAAGCTTCTGTGGATTGAATAATTGAAGACATTGGCACAAATGATCCCGCTTTGACAAAAACTGGAATATTTTCATCTTGAACAGTTACAAAAGAGGCTTTACTATTTTCCGTTTGTACAAACTCCGTTAGCAAGTTTCCGCTTGAAAAGTCATACCAATAAGTATTTAAAGGAAAATCAATTGCTAACTTTTTCCCTGCGGACCCTTTTACAGTAATTGGATTTATTAAAAAGGCATCACCCCAAAAATACTGATTGGTCTTTGTTGCTGAATAATTTGTGTTTTTTTCTTGCATAAAAACAGGTCGCATCAAAGGTGTTCCTTTTGTGTGGTTTTCAAATGCAAGTGTGTAGTTATATGGTAAAAGCTGATACCTCAATTCTACTGATTCTTTCGCAAGTGCTTTCGTTTTTTCATCTTTAAAAATTGGTTCACTAGCCACTTCCTCTTGTGCGTGTGGTCTAAATATTGGTTGAAAAACTCCATATTGTAACCAACGTGTATATAATTCTGGTTCATCGT
This sequence comes from Chitinophaga pinensis, assembly GCA_945897765.1. GTDB lineage: Bacteria > Bacteroidota > Bacteroidia > Flavobacteriales_D > Crocinitomicaceae > UBA952. The sequence goes on along the minus strand of CAMDGP010000041.1, from coordinate 5,484 downwards.
TATTTCCTGCAAAACCTCCCAAATCAGAATGCATATAAGCAATTCCTTGAAGTCCCATTTGAAGTGAAATTTCCACTTGCGGTTTTAATCCTCCCCAGGTTCTATTCACATCTCCCGACCAAGGAATTATCCCATATTTTTGTGTTCCAGAATAACCTGAGCGCATTAAAATAAAAGGTCGTTCTAGTGGGAAATCTTTTTTGAATCCTTCACTTATTAAACGCGCCCAATCGTGACCATAAATGTTATGAACTTGATCAGCTGTGTATTTTCCGTGTAATAATTTTGATGGATGTACTTCTGGTTCACCTAAATCTCCCCAAAAACCTTTAACTCCTTTATTTGCTAAGTCTTTATATACATCCCAAAACCACGTACGAACATGCGGTTGGTAAATGTCTAATAAACCCGTATTTCCAAAATAAAAATCGTAAGTAAAAGGTTTGCCGAGTGAATCAGTGCCAAGTAATTTTTTGGAAACAGCTTCATTCCATTTTTTAGAAGTAGTTAAAATAAATGGTTCAGTAATTAAAACCGTTTTTACTTGCTGTGATTTAAAATCAGAAATCATTTTTTCCGGTGTTGGAAACGAATCTTTGTGGAATTCCAAATTACCTAAAGTTCCTTGAATTTCTTTTCCAAACCAGTATAAATCAAAAATTATCGCATCCAAAGGAATTGAATCTTTACGGAATTGGTTCACTACTTTTCGTGCTTCTGCCTCTGAATGATAACCAAAACGACTAGCAAAATTTCCAAAAGCCCAACGTGGTGGCATTGGTTGACGACCCGTTAAAAATGTATATTGTTCAACTAAATCTTTCCAATCGTCTCCTGCAATGACTTGATATGTTTTTCTGCCACTAATGGTTTCATACGAAAGCGTATTATTTTTTTTAGAATCTAAATCCAAGTAACCTATCGCTCCGTTATCAAAATGAACTGCATAGACTTTATTCGAAAGCACCATTGGCAAACAGTAATTCATCAATTCTGCTTTTTCTTCATAGCCATAATGCGCACGGTTATAAAGTTGCAAACGATTTCCTCTACGGTTCATACCTAATGCTCTTGCTCCACCACCATAAAGCACTTCGTCTGCAGACAAATTAAACTCGATTTTCTCAAATTCTGGAGATTTCTCATAACCCATTTTTTCAGAAATAAGTTCTTTTCCTTTGTACCAATAACTAATTTTAAATGGAGACTTTTGAACGCTCACTTCGATGCTATTCGGTTTAGAAAAAGATAAACTTGTTTCTGAACTTGTCAATTTAAAACTAGTTGATTCGTGCGCTAGAGATACTGCGTGTGATTCTTCCTTGCTTTTTTCATTCAATGGAATAAAAGTTGTTTCAATAACTTTCTGATTATAAGAATAGAAATAATAATTTCCATCCGAAACAGTGATTTGAATTCCGTCTTTTAATTCTGTGCTAGAAACAAACTGACGATTTGTATTTTGACTAAAAAGAACAAAAGGAAAAACGAGAAAAAATGGAACTAGAAACTTCATAATCAATTATTTCAATTCAAAGATATAGGCTGTTTTTGCAGGAATATCCCATTCATCTTTCATAAGGTTTACATTCAAATTTGTTATTACTTCTTTCGCTTCAGTAAATCCTTCCAATTGCTCAGCGAATCTAACTTTCTTAATTTTTTCTTCTTTGTCAGAGTTGTTAATAACCACCATCACTTTTTCTTTTCCTTTTACTCTAAAATAAACGTAAACATTATTCTCAGGTAAAAATTGAACTAATTTTCCTTCGTGAATGATTGAATTATTTTTTCTCCAATTCAATAATTTTTTAGTGAATTGAAAGTAATTTTCTTGGAAATCACTTCTCTCTTCTTTATTAAACGCATTCTTTGTATCTTCTTTCCAACCTCCAGGGAAATCTTGGCGAATGGAAGCGTCACCTCCATTATTTTTGTCACCCTTCATTCCAATTTCACTACCGTAATAAATTTGAGGAATTCCTCTTGTTGTTGCTAAAAGCGCCATAGCCAATTTATAATCAGCCATTTTAGGGTAAGTTTCATTGAATCGTTGCGTATCGTGATTCTCTAAGAAAATTAAATTCTCACTCGCGTTTTTATATAAAAAATCATTAACAAAATTCTCATAAATTCGTACCATTCCTTTGTCCCAACCTTGATTGTTTTCCTTGAATGCTTCTTGTAAAGCATCGTGTAAAGTGAAATCCATGACTTGTGGCAAATACGTATTATAATTTTGAATTGCCGAGATTGGACTATCCTTTTGCCAATAAGAAATTTGCGCTTGGTCGTGCATCCAAATTTCACCAACCATTGATGATTTTGGGTATTCATCCATGATTGCTTTTGTCCATTTTGAAATTCCCTCCTTTTGGTTGTAAGAATAGGTGTCTACTCGCAAAGCATCTAAGTTGGCAAATTCCATCCACCAAATTGTATTTTGAATCAAATAATTAACAACCAATGGATTACCTTGGTTTAAGTCAGGCATAGAACGTACAAACCAACCTTCCTCACAGTATTTCTGATCTCTTTTTGATGCATTCGGATCCATTTGTGTTGACGTTCGATAATTTGATTGAGCATAACCTGGGAACTGATGAATCCAATCATAAGTTGGTAAATCTTTCATCATCCAATGTGTGTACCCCCAATGATTAGGAACTTCATCCTTTAAAATCTTTATTCCTCTTTTGTGAGCTTCTTCGACCATTCTTGCGAAATCTTCATTTGTTCCGTAGCGAGGATCAACTTTGTATAAATCACTTTGTCCATAGGTGTGATATGAATAAGTGGTATCATTATCTTCCAGCAATGGTGTCGTCCAAATTGCTGTTGCACCTAATTCTTGAATGTAATCTAAATGATTTATTATTCCTTGAATATCTCCACCATGTCTTCCTCCTGGTAATGTTCTATTTACTTTTTCAATTGTTGAAGAATGGGAATCATTTAATAAGTCACCATTTGAAAAGCGATCTGGCATTAACAAATAAATGACATCTTTCGGAGTACAACCTACTCTTGCTGCAGAATTTTCTCTTCTTGCTTTTAACTCAAAAATATGTTCGGCTACAATTTTTTTTCCATCACTCAATTGAATCGGATAAGAACCCACTGCTTTGTTTTTGGTATTTACTTTTACAAAAAGATAGTTTGGATTTTCTGTTTTCTTAATTTCAATGACATTTAAACCTTTAACAATTACTGAATATTTTGAGATATCTTTTCCATGTAATAACACTTCCACTTCTGAATAATTCATACCTGCCCACCAATTTACGGGCTCTACGTGTTGTAAAATTGGAGTCGCACCTTTTTTAGTATTAGAAGTCGCATTTTTTTGTGCAATAAAAGAATTGAATGTTAATAATCCAATACTCAAGGTTAAAAATATTTTATTCATGTGTCCAAACTATTTTTGTGTTTCCGTATTTATCAACTAATAATTTTGCTTTGTTTGTAGTGTCTAACTCAATTTCATTCCCCATCAAATCAAAAGCTCTTAATGGTACAAAAACATCCTTTATTAATTCATCTAATGAAAGCTGACAAGGGTTTTCTAGGTTTTGAATTACTTGTAATTGGTTCGTCGCAGAAGTATGTCTTTGCTGAATATACTGTTGTAAAGATTGCTTAATGTGTCCACCAATTGTTGAATTTATAGCAGCTAAAAAATCAGAATCTGTGTAACCATAATCATAACTTTTATACTCATCTTCCAGAGCAGCTTGGGTAATTAAATCTTGAGTTAAACCCAATTCTGTCAGTAAATTTTGAGGAACAAAAACAGTGGTTAACAAATCATTCATGTGAAAGTTAAATCTATCTTTAAAATAGGGAACTGCTAACAATTTGTCAAATAAAGGTTTTTCGTCTTTTGCCCAAGAATAAATATTTCTAGTTGACCAATTTTCAAATGGAATAATACCCCAATCAACACCGAGTGTATTATCTAAATCATATTCTATAAACATAAACTTTCCGTCAGAAGGTCGTTCGTAGAGATAATAATTATTCATATTTCCTGCATACCCATCCCAATGACCCAATAGAATTTCTGCAGCTAATGTTCTTAAATAAGAATCTACATCGAAAACGGATTGTATGGCACACGTAAATTGATCTTGGTTAGTATTATTTAGAATATCAATGAAATTTATTAAGCCTGAATAATCGTTTTGAGCAGTATTTGTTTTTAATTCATATAAACTCATATAAGGGCCAGGAGAACCTCCTATTTGTTTAAGATTTGCACCATAATTACATTTAAATAAATTTCCTGTATGATTATTTGTGAATCTTCTTTGTAAAAATTCTTCATCAATATGTTCAACATTTAAGTATAATCCTTTGTATTCATTATTGATGTAAAGTCTGACATAACTTGTTCTAGCTACTGGTAGTTCAGCATACTTCAAAAGTTGATTACTAAGACGTGACCGCATAATTGAAACATCATTATGTTCCCCATTTAAATTTAGTTTTTCAACACCTTTCCATTTTTGACCTTGAACGAACTCGTTAAAGGAAACTTTAAATGATTTTTTTGCTGAATTACGAGAAGTATTCCCTCGCAAGCGAAAACCAACATTTGCAACTGTTTCATCAATAGTTGAACTTAAGTAACGGAAGGTTGCAGGAAATTCATGATCAGCATACAAACTATCAGTCAAAATCAAGTTCAAATCAGAAGGAGCAATTTGAATGTAAACAAACGCGATCTCATCTTGCAGAAAGGCATCATTATTCGCTGGATGAACAAGTTGCCCAAATACAAACGATACTTTTAAAAATAGTAAAACAAGTAGAAATCGCATTCTAATTCCCTATAATTAATGCCTTGTTCGTATAGCTTTTACCAACTTTCAATAAAGCGTGATAAGCTCCACTTTTTATACTTCCAACTGATACTTCCAGCTTATTATTTCCTGCTTTTGTTGTTCCATTTTTAGTTAAAACAACTTGTCCCATTTCATTAATAATTAATAGTTCATAAGATTCTGAAGATTTAGACTCAAAAGCTAAATTCACTACATCAGTTGATGGATTAGGAAATAAATTTAATGGGAAAGCCTCTGTTTCTAATTCTTCAATTGAAGCTGTCGATTCTGTTATTGTTGGTTTATCTAAACGCACATCCGTATAAATTCTGTATTCTCCTGGTTGGAATGATAAACTTGCATTCACATTGGTAACATTAATACTATCACCTGTGAAATACTCATACCACCAGCCAGTATGTTGAAAAGAAGGAATTCCAGTTGTTGTCGTTACTGCAAAATTTGCCAATACAACAGCATTCATGTCTGGATTGTTTAGAATCAACCTTTTAACAGAACCTGATAAGGAATGGGTGAAATCTAAAGTTTTGAATGTTTCATAATTTTTTCTTAAGTTAATAACGGCCGAATAAACATCATACGTTTGTTTTCTTCTTGAAATAGAAAGGTAATTCCAAAGAATTGGTTTATTACACAC
>CAMDGP010000040.1 GCA_945897765.1 Chitinophaga pinensis | reverse complement strand
ATATTTTAGATACAATCATCTTAGCTGTTTACTTATTCATAGCGATGATGTCTATTCAATTTGATGACTTGTTTACCGACTTTGGAACTTGGATGTTTATGACTTTGTTGTTAGTGAAACTTCCGTGGATTTTGTATCAACCTGTTATGGAATACATTACGGGAGGACAAACAATTGGAAAAATGGTGGTAGGAATTCGTGTTTTAAAATTAAATGGTCATCGAGTTGGTTTTAAAGAAGTGATGACTCGTTGGTTTTTCCGAGGCGATTTCCTTTGGATTTCAGCTAATTATTTTATTTTACTTTTACCATTCATGACTATTATAGATACTTTTATTTGTGGACTATCTATTAATAATCAACGCATTGGCGATTCATTAGCAGGGACAATCGTTGTGAAAACTAAATCTAATCAAAGCTATAGTTTAAACGATGTTTTGAAAATTCAAACTAATGAAAATTTTACGCCAACATATCCGGAAGTAGTGCGTTTCACAGATGAAGATATGATATATATTAAAAATTGTATTCAGCAATTAAAACGTCACAAAAACAAAGATTTAAAGGTATTAATCTCAGAAATAGCAAATGAAAGCGCGCGATTAATTGGAGTTGCAGAAACGCCAAAAGAACCTATTAAATTTCTAGAAACACTTCTAAATGAATACGTTGTATTAACTCGATAAATGGCAAAACTCGCACTACTCCCAACACCGATTGGTAATTTGGAAGACATAACTTTAAGAACAATTCGATATTTCAATGAAACAGCTTTCATTTATGCCGAAGACACAAGAATGACCAAAAGATTATTAGATCATTTAGGAATTCAAAAGAAAATAATCCCATTTCATGCGCACAACGAGCACAAAATGTTGGAAAAATGTATTGAAGCAATCCAAGGAGAAGAACTGGTTGTGCTTGTTTCTGACGCAGGAACTCCAGGAATATCTGATCCCGGTTTTTTATTAGTGCGTGCAGCAATTCAAAATGCCATACAAGTTGAGTGCTTGCCTGGGCCAACAGCTTTTGTTCCAGCGCTTGTTGCAAGTGGATTTCCGTGTGATAAATTTGTTTACGAAGGATTTCTTCCGCATAAAAAAGGAAAGCAAACACGACTTAAAATTTTAAGTCAAGAAGAAAGAACCGTTGTTTTGTATGAGTCACCACACCGATTAGCGAAAACATTGGAACAAATGCAAGAATTTTTTGGCAAAACACGAGAAGTTTGCGTTGCACGTGAAATATCGAAATTCTATGAAACTTATCACAGAGGAAATTTGGAGGAGTTAACTAGTTATTTCATTAATACACCTCCCAAAGGAGAAATTGTTGTGGTAATTAAAGGCTTGGGTGATTAAGAACGAAATTGTTTAAACACTATTTAGGAAATAACTTTTTAGGGAAATAACGAATACTATAAAACTGACAAATAATTGTTCGATAAGTAAGTCACCTAACATTCATATTTAAATCTTTACTCCAAATAGCGAACCAACTAAAGCTGAAAGTACCATTGCAATTGTTCCCCAAATTGTGATTCTCAGGATTGCTTTAAAAATGCTTGAACCTCCCGTTTTAGCGGCTGTTGCACCTAAAATGACAAGAAAAATTGTTGTAAAGCCATAAAGCCAATATTCCATCCCTTTAACCGGAGTAAAAAGAACGACAAAAAGTGGCAAAATACCACCAACCGAAAAGGCTAAACCAGAGGCCATTGCGGCTTGGATTGGATTTGCTTGACTTATTTCATTGATTCCTAATTCGTCTCTAATATGTGCTCCCAAAGCATCTTTTTCGGTTAATTCGAGTGCAACTTGCATTGCTGTTTCTTTTTTTAAACCGCGTTTTTCATAGATTTGAGCCAAAATAGCAAGTTCTTCCGTTGGCATTTCCTTCAATTCTATAATTTCTCTTTCAATGTCCGCCTGTTCTATATCTGTTTGGGAACTTACTGAAACATATTCGCCAGCTGCCATTGATAAAGCTCCGGCAACGAGTCCTGCTACGGTTGCTAAAACAATTGGTTCTCTTGTAGAACTTGCAGCAGCTACGCCAATCGCTAAACTTGAAATTGAAATAATCCCGTCATTTGCCCCAAGAACAGCAGCTCTCAACCAATTACTTCTATGTATGTAGTGATTGTCTAAATAGTTTTCTAATGTTATCATTTAATCTGATTGAGAAGTGTTTTGTGAAGTTACATACAACTTACTTACCAAAACCACAATTTTTCAATCTTTAAAAAATAAGCTTTTAGGCATTTATACTATTCGTATTCAATTTAGAATTTTTTCGTCCGTAAAGGAAATAAATTAATAAACCAATTACCAACCAAATCATGAATGCAACCCAATTTTTCAATTCCACTTGACTCATCATGTATAAGCAAGATAACAAACCTAAAAGCGGAATCAATGAGTAATTTTCACGCACGGTTACAACTGTTATAAACAAAGTGAAAATTAAGAAAATCCAAGTGGGTATTTTATGCGCAAATAATCCAAAACCACTATTGTATAATCGATCCTTTTTAATTCCTAAATCTGCAATGGCTTTTTCTACGCTCATTTTTGGTCCTTGAGAATAATATAATTCCAACTCTTTATTCATCAAACTAAAACCTTTTTCATCGTAGCCTTCTAAGAAATGAATTAATCTTTTCTTCGTTTTTTCATCTAATTCAGAAACATCTTCTGCTTTGCCTTTAAAATCTATTCCTCTTAATGATGTTTCTAAATTAACTTTTGGAGCCTGCTCAAAATAAGCTAACAAATCCGATCCTACTCTATTTAATCCTTCTTTATCAATAGTTGCAATATTGTTTTTTAGTTTATCAGATTCGTTTTGAGTTAAATCAATAATCAAATCCTTAGTTTCCTTTAATTCTGACTTGTTAGTGACAAAATTCAATACCTCATTTTTATAATAAGTAAATCCTAAAATCAAGCTTCCGATAACCAAAAATGGCAACACATATTTTCCATTTACATAAGGTGTTTTGAATTTTCCTCTTGATACATCGGTTTTATTTTGTAGAGCTAAAACTCCACCACAAACTAATACGAATGCAAACAAAGTACCGATGCTACACAAATCGGTTACCATTGTTAAATTCATAAATAACGCTGGAACTGCAACCACAAAACCTACCACAATTGTAGCGAAAGAGGGTGTTTTATACTTTGGATGTACTTTCGCAAATTTCTTAGGCAATAAACCATCTCTACTCATACTCATCCAAATTCGTGGTTGTCCCATTTGAAAGACTAATAAAACAGAAGCCATTGCAATAACAGCACTAACAGCTATAATTCCTGACATCCACTTTAAATTAATTTCTCTAAACACAAAAGCTAATGGATCTCCAACAGCCAAGACTTTATAGTTTACCATTCCAGTTAAAATCAACGAGATACAGACATATAAAACGGTACAAATAATTATTGCCCACATCATTCCACGAGGTAAATCACGTTGTGGATTTTCACATTCTTCTGCAGTTGTAGAAATGGCATCAAAACCAATATAAGCAAAGAAAACTGCTGATACGCCTTTCAAAATACCACCTACTCCATTTGGGGCAAAAGGACTCCAATTATCTGTGTCAACATAGAAAATCCCAACTGCAATAACCAAAAGAATAATTGCCAATTTGACCACTACCATTGCGTTGGAAGCATTTTTACTTTCCTTCATTCCACGGTATACAAGTGCCGTAATCAAAACAATAATGAATAAAGCAGGTAAATCAAAAATAAGGTGAAGTCCGAAAAAAGTAGGAGAATTTGACCATGCATTATGTGCTGACTGTAATCCAAAATCTAAATTTTCGAATATCTTTCCGCCTTGCATCAAAGCTTCTGCTTCTAAAAAACCACCGTGAGCAGTAACATAATCAGTTTGAATCCATTGCGGTAAATAAACACCTAAGCCTTCTAGCATTCCAGTGAAATAATCGCTCCAAGATATGGCGACTGTTATGTTTCCTATTGCGTATTCCATAATTAAAGACCAACCGATAATCCAAGCGACAATTTCTCCAAAAGCAACATACGAATAAGTGTATGCAGAACCTGCTACAGGAACCATTGATGCAAATTCAGCGTAGGCAAATGCTGCAAAACCACACGCTATTGCTGTAAATAGAAATAAAAATATTACTGCTGGACCACCATTTGAACTTGCTTCTCCAATCGTACTAAAAATTCCTGCTCCAATTATTGCAGCAATACCAAAAGCAGCTAAATCTCTAACTTTTAAATGTTTGCCTAATGATTCATGAGGCGATTCAAGGTTGTTTTTTTCAACTTGTTTTAAAATATCTGAAACTGTTTTTTTCCTAAAAAGTGAACTAAAACTCATTTGATTTTAATTTATGAAGAGTAAAAATAGAAAATAATGCTTCGGAAAGGACATAAAATTTAATTGAACAATAGTTTTATTTACAAAAAGATAAGCTACAATTCGATAATTTCCAGAAAATAAGGTCTTAAAAAGAAAAGTAGGAACACAATAATGCACAATTTTCAAACCTTTTTACAGCTTTATGAACAGCTTTCCTTATCATCTGTTAATTTTGTTACGATGAATAATTTTATAGAAATCAAGCGGGCACGTGTCCACAATTTAAAGAATCTGAGTGTTAAAATTCCGCACGGAAAATTGGTGGTGATTACAGGAGTTTCCGGTTCTGGGAAATCGAGTTTGGCTTTTGATACCGTTTATGCTGAAGGACAACGACGCTTTATTGAAAGTATGTCTTCGTATGCGCGTCAATTTTTAGGAAAATTGAATAAACCAGAAGCAGATTACATCAAAGGAATTGCTCCATCAATTGCCATTCAACAAAAAGTAATCACCAATAATCCGCGTTCTACGGTCGGCACAACCACTGAAATTTACGATTACTTAAAATTATTATTCGCTCGAATTGGTAAAACCTATTCACCAAAAAGCGATGGGGAAGTTAAAAAACATACAACTACCGACGTTATCAATTATTTGAAAGCTTTGCCAGAAAATAGTAAAATCGCTGTGCTTTGTCCAATTGATTGCGACTTGAAAAAACTGGATGTCATTTACAAACAAGGTTTCACGCGTGTTTATTACGACGAGCAATTCTATCTAATTGATGACCTAAAGGAATTGAACCACTCTAAGGAATTGTATTTAGTAGTCGATAGAATTAGCACCAATTTCTCTGACGAGGACAATCTTTCACGTACAACGGATTCTGTTTCCATCGCTTTCACAGAAGGGAAAGGAAATTGTGGAATTCTAAACGAAAATAACATAGAATGGTTCAACAATCGCTTCGAGTTAGATGGCATTGAATTTCAAGAACCAAATGTCCATTTCTTTGCTTTCAATAATCCTTTTGGCGCTTGTAAAACGTGTGAAGGTTACGGAATGGTACTCGGAATTGACGAAGAACTTGTTTTTCCAAATCGAAATTTGAGTGTTTATGAAGGAGCAATTGCACCTTGGAAAGGCGATTCGATGGGGGAATATTTGAAGGCTTTAACTTTTAATGCAAAGAAATTTGACTTTCCAATTCATCGTCCATTTAAAGAATTAACCAAAGAACAATTACAGCTTCTATGGACTGGAAATCAACACTTTGAAGGACTAAATAGTTTCTTTAAATTTTTAGAAACACAAACTTATAAAATTCAATACAGAGTTATGTTGTCGCGTTATCGTGGTAAAACGTTTTGTCCTGAATGTCACGGAACAAGGTTACGAGGAGATGCTTCTTACGTTAAAATCCAAAGTCGTTCTATTCAAGATGTGGTTTTATTGTCAATTGAGGAAGCACACGATTTCTTTGCAAGTTTGGAATTAAGTCAATATGACAAAACCGTTTCCAAACGTATTTTACCTGAAATTCAGCAACGTCTTGGCTTTTTGAAAGACGTTGGTTTGGGTTATTTAACCTTGAATCGCGCAGCCAATTCACTTTCTGGAGGAGAGTCGCAACGTATCAATTTAGCAACCTCTTTGGGAAGCAGTTTGGTGGGTTCGGTTTATGTTTTAGATGAACCTTCCATTGGTTTGCATCCGAAAGATACCGAACGATTGATTACAGTTTTGCAACGTTTAAAAGCGCTTGGAAACACGGTAATTATCGTCGAACACGAAGAAGAGGTAATGAAAGCAGCTGACGAAATTATCGACATTGGCCCGAAGGCTGGAATTTTTGGTGGTGAAGTTGTTTTTCAAGGTGACTTTTCACAATTAACTAGTGCAACGAATAGTTTAACTGCTGAATATTTAACTGGTAAAAGATTCATTGCGGTACCATCAAAACGCAGAAAATCAAACAATAAAATCACGATTGAAGGAGCTCGTCAACACAATTTAAAAAATATAACCGTTTCCATTCCTTTGAATAGCTTAGTTTGTATCACTGGCGTTTCAGGCTCTGGAAAATCGACTTTAATCCGTTCTATTTTATACCCAGCAGTTCGAAAAGAATTAGGTTTGAGCAGCGATTTAATTGGGAAAATGGATGGAATTAGTGGAGATTTAAAGCAAATCAAAAACGTAGAATTCATCGATCAAAATCCAATTGGAAAATCTTCACGAAGCAATCCCATTACTTATGTAAAAGCATTTGACGACGTAAGAGAACTATATTCACGTCAACCAATTGCGAAAGCGAGAGGTTACAAACCTGGTTTTTTTAGTTTTAATGTCGAAGGCGGACGTTGTGAAATGTGTGAAGGCGAAGGAACAATTACCGTTGGAATGCAATTCATGGCTGATGTTCATTTGAATTGTGATACTTGTAAAGGAAAACGTTACAAATCAGAAACATTGGAAGTTGAATACCGTGGAAAAACCATTTACGATTTGTTAGAAACAAGTTTGGAAGATGCACTTCAATTTTTCAAAGACGGAAAAGATAAATTAGATCAAAAAATAGTCGATAAAATCCACCCACTTGTTGATGTTGGTTTAGGCTATTTGAAAGTTGGACAATCTTCCAGCACAATGTCTGGTGGAGAAGCACAACGCATCAAATTGGCCTCGTTTTTATCTAAAGGAACAAATGCACCTTCTACCCTATTTATTTTTGACGAACCAACAACGGGATTACATTTTTATGATATAGAGAAATTATTGATTGCCTTTAATGCCTTGATAGACCAAGGACATTCAGTAGTTGTGATCGAACACAATACTGAAGTTATTAAATGCGCTGACTATGTTATTGATATTGGTCCAGTTGGTGGAGAAAATGGTGGACACATTCTTTTTGAAGGTACACCTGAGAAATTAATAGAAGAAAAAGAGAATACAACTGGAATATTTTTGCAAGAGAAAATGAAGAACTAATCTACTATGGTACAGTCAAAAGTAATAAGTTGATGAAAGAAATTAACAAAGAAAAAATAGCAACCAAAAGCGCTATTGTACTTCTTTTACTGTGTTCTCTGCTCATGCTGATAATTATTTGTAGTGGTATTTAGTTTATCTAGATTACAAAAATACACAAAGGTTTTTAATGAAAATATTATTTTTTTTGTTGTTCTATTTTAACATACGGTTAAACCTTAATTCTTACTTAGGTAGTATAAACTTTTATTTTTCAATCACTTAATTAATAAATATTCTTCCAAAGTTAAGTTAGTTAATCCTACTTTAAAAGAATGTTTAAGCTGTCTACCATCATTTGAATACCAAGAGATAGAACAATAAAACCCATAATTTTTGATAATGAACGAATACCCGATTGCCCTAGATATTTTAAAATCTTTGGGGCTATATAAAACATAAAGAAAATAAGTAAACTAACTACTAAAATAGAAAGTACAATAATGGATTTTTCAGGAAATGAATCAGTACTTAAAGATAAATTAATTAACAGAGAAATAGAGCCTGGTCCGGCTAAAAGTGGCATAGCTAATGGACTAAAAGAAATATCTTCTTTAATCAATGATTCTCTTTTTACTTCACCTTGAATGTCCTTTTTATGTTGTGAATTTAACAAAAGGAAGCCTGAGCGAGAAATAATTATTCCTCCTGCTAATTTTAATGCGTGTATTGAAATACCGAAAAACTCAAGAATATAATTACCAATAAAAAAGGAAACAACACAAATAATAAAAATATAAATAGCTGTTTTTCTAATTGTTACTCTTAAATGAATTGGTGAATAACCAGAAGTTAATGATATAAAAACGGGGATTGCACTCAAAGGATTTATCAAAGAGAAAAGCGAAACGCAACTTGTTATAAATAGAGTAAGCATTTATTCGTTTTTTTCGTTGGATTAGACTAAATTCTAATGCAAAATTACAATATTAATGCTCAAATACTGGTTAATAAAAAATTAATAAAGAAAATTTAATAATTAGAATATGCTTAATTTTGTACAATAATTCACTTACAGAGTATGGCAGATATTTTCGAAAAAATTAAAGCGAACAGAGGACCAATTGGTCAACACGCGAAAGAATCACATGGGTATTTCACTTTTCCAAAATTGGAAGGAGACATCGGACCTCACATGTTTTTCAGAGGAAAAAAGAAATTAAATTGGTCTTTGAACAATTATTTAGGATTAGCAAATCATCCAGAAGTAAGAAAAGCAGATACAGAAGCAGCTGCTGAATTTGGATTTGCTGCCCCAATGGGTGCTCGAATGATGAGTGGAAATTCAAACTACCACGAACAATTAGAGGCTGAATTATCCGCATTTGTTGAAAAAGAAGATACGATACTTTGTAATTTTGGTTACCAAGCAATTTTATCAGCAATTGATTGTTTAGTTGATCGTCATGATGTAATTGTTTACGATGCAGAATCTCATGCTTGTATTATTGATGGTGTTCGTTTGCACATGGGTAAACGCTTTGTATTTAAACATAACGACGTTGAAGATTGCGACAAACAACTACAACGTGCAACAAAATTAGCTGAAGAGACAGGTGGTGCAATTTTAGTTATCACAGAGGGAGTTTTTGGAATGCGTGGCGATCAAGGTAAGTTAAAAGAAATCGTTGAATTAAAGAAAAAATACAACTTTAGGCTTTTAGTTGACGATGCACACGGAATTGGAACTTTAGGGGCAAAAGGTGGTGGAGCTGGACAAGAACAAGGAGTTCAAGACCAAATTGACGTTTACTTTGGAACTTTTGCTAAATCCTTTGCTTTAATTGGTGGATTTATCTCTAGCGATGAGCAAGTAGTGGAATATTTACGCTACAACATGCGTTCTCAAATTTTCGCTAAAGCGTTGCCACTTCCTTTAGTTAAAGGTGCTTTGAAGCGTTTAGAATTAATGCGCAATCATCCAGAATTGAAAGAAAATCTTTGGAAAATTACAAATGCTCTTCAGACTGGATTAAAAAATGCAGGATTTGAAATTGGTGTAACAGATTCTTGCGTAACGCCTGTTTATTTGAATGGTTCAATTCCGGAGTCGACGAATTTGATTTATGATTTGAGAGAAAATTATAATGTTTTCTGTTCAATGGTTGTTTACCCAGTTGTGCCAAAAGGAATGATTATTTTAAGAATTATCCCAACTGCTGTTCATACACTTGAAGACGTTGAATATACAATTGAGTGTTTCTCTAAAATCGTTGGTAAATTGAAAGCTGGCGAGTATATGTCAGACAAAATTGCTGCAACTTAGTCAGAATAACATAATATTTCAAAGAGGTTTAGCGATGAACCTCTTTTTTTTGTGCCCAAATTTTAAGTTTTTCAAAAGCAACTTTATCAATTGGGAAAGTCAAATCTTTTGTCGTTAAATCTTCAATTGAAATCCAACGCTGTTTTTCTGTTTCTTCTTGAAATGGAATTTCGTAAGTCTTTACCTTAATTTTTGAGTTATCAGATTTCACCAAATAATAAAAAGAAACGATTTGGTCTTCCTTCCTAAATGCGGACTCTTGGTAAAAATCATTGAAATAAAAAGGTGTTGCATCCTCAATTTTGAGATTCAGTTCTTCTTGAAACTCGCGGTGTAAAGCATCTAATATCCCCTCCCCTTTTTCAACTCCACCACCAGGGAATTTGGTAAAAAAATGCCCAAAACGACATTCATCAGATAACAGAATCTCTTTTTTATCATTAATCACAAGCCCATAAACTCGGAGGTTAAAGTTTTTCATTAAACAAAAATAAGGCTACCCTTTCGAATAGCCTTAGTAAAGTTAGAAAAATAAATTTCTTATTTAATGAATTTAAAGTCTTTACCAGGGTAGTAAGCAGCTTCACCTAATTCTTCTTCGATTCTTAAAAGCTGATTGTATTTAGCCATACGGTCACTTCTAGATGCAGAACCAGTTTTGATTTGTCCACAGTTTAAAGCTACTGCTAAGTCGGCAATTGTACTATCTTCTGTTTCACCACTTCTGTGACTCATAACTGATGTGTAGCTATTTCTTGTTGCCATTTGAACTGCTTCAATAGTTTCTGTTAAAGAACCAATTTGGTTAACTTTAACTAAAATAGAATTTGCAATTCCTTCTTCAATCCCTCTAGAAAGGCGTTTTGTATTTGTAACAAATAAGTCATCACCCACCAATTGAACTTTATCACCCATTTTCTCAGTTGCTAATTTCCAACCTGCCCAATCGTCTTCAGCAAGTCCATCTTCGATTGAAATAATTGGATATTTTTTTGTCCATTCTTCCCAATAAGCAACCATTTCAGCTGATGTTCTATCTTCACCAGTCGACTCAAAATGATAAACACCTTTGTCTGCTTGATAAAATTCTGACGAAGCAGCATCTAAAGCAATATACATATCATGCCCAAGTTTGAATCCAGCTTTTTCTACTGCTTCAATTACAACTTGAATTGCTTCTTCGTTTGACCCTAAACTTGGAGCAAAACCTCCTTCGTCGCCAACGTTTGTTGACATTCCTTTTGATTTCAAAACACTTTTTAAATGATGGAAAACTTCAGTTCCCCAACGTAAGCCTTCTGAGAATGAACTTGCTCCGAAAGGCATTACCATAAATTCTTGAATATCAATTAAGTTATCTGCGTGTGAACCACCATTTAATATGTTCATCATTGGCACAGGCATCGTAACTGCACCTACGCCACCAACATATTTAAACAAACTCAAATTTGCCTCTTGTGCTGCCGCTTTCGCTACTGCCATAGAAGTTCCTAAAATCGCGTTTGCTCCTAAGTTTGACTTATTTAGAGTTCCATCTAATTTAATTAGTGCAGTATCAATTGCTTTTTGATCGAAAATATCCATTCCGTTCAATGCATCACAAATTAAAGTGTTTACATTATGAACAGCATTCAAAACTCCTTTTCCAAGGTAAATTGATTTGTTGCCGTCTCTTAATTCGACAGCCTCATGTATTCCTGTTGAAGCACCTGATGGCACTGCTGCACGACCTAATACTCCATTTGTTGTAACAACGTCAACTTCAATTGTCGGATTTCCTCTTGAATCCAGGATTTGACGTGCATAAATTCCTGCTATGTAACTCATAGTTTATTGATTTTTTGATTGATGCATATTTGACACGAACTGATCGAATAAATAACGAGAATCGTGCGGTCCAGCCGAAGCTTCTGGGTGATATTGAACGGAAAAAATAGGTTTATTTTTTAACTCTATACCTGCAATTGTTCCATCGTTTAGGTGTATGTGTGTTACTTCTATATTAGATTGATTATCAATACTATCTTTCGAAATAACAAAACCATGATTTTGAGAAGTAATTTCTCCTTTACCTGTTTTTAAATTCTTGATTGGGTGATTGATTCCTCTATGTCCATTGAACATTTTTTCTGTGGAAAGACCTTGACTTAAACCTAAGATTTGGTGTCCTAAACAAATACCAAAGACAGGCTTATTTATACTTACAATTTCTTTAACTAATTCAATTGAATTTCGCATAGAAGAAGGATCACCTGGTCCATTTGAAAGCATATATCCATCTGGCTTGAATTCATTGATTTCTGCCAAAGTTGTATTCATCGGAAAAACTTTAACATGGCAAGCTCTTTCAACAAGGCAACGGACAATGTTTTTCTTTACACCAAAATCTATTAAAGCAACTTTGTGTTTTGAGTCTTCTGGGTTTACTTCGTATGCTATATTTGTTGAAACACGCGAAGATAACTCGAGTCCTTCCATTGACGGAATAGCAGCAAGTTTTTGCTTAAGTATTTCTAAATTAAATTCTTCAGAAGAAATTACGGCATTCATTGCTCCTTTATTTCGAATGTGTCGAACCAAAGCACGCGTGTCGATATCGGAAATTCCAACCGTTTCATTTTTCTCCATTAAAGATTGGAGCGCACCATTAGCCGAAGCTCTTGAATATCCATTGGAAAACTTTTTAGTAACTAAACCAGCTATTTTAATTGAATCAGATTCGATTTCTTCATCGTGAACCCCATAATTACCAATATGAGAAGTATTCATGATTA
>CAMDGP010000039.1 GCA_945897765.1 Chitinophaga pinensis | reverse complement strand
TGTTGCAGTTTAAAAAGTTATTAGACGATCGCGAATATATTTTATGCGGTCACAATTCGAAAGAATTTGATATTCCGTACATCTGTCGCCGTATGTTAATCAATGGAATTTCGTTGCCAAGTGTGCTCGATATCGCAGGAAAAAAACCTTGGGAAATCAACCATTTAGACACCCTAGAACTTTGGAAATTTGGTGATTACAAAGCGTTTACTTCCTTGGCATTATTGTGTCACGTTTTCAATATTCCAACACCAAAAGATGATATTTCAGGTGCTGATGTTGCAAGGGTTTACTATGAAGAGAAGAATTTAAAACGCATTCGTCAATATTGTGAAAAAGACGTTGTGGCCTTGATTCAATTACTTATGCGTATGAAAGGTGATTCATTGATTCCCGAAGAAAATATTAGTTCGGCAAGTGAGGAATA
This sequence comes from Chitinophaga pinensis, assembly GCA_945897765.1. Taxonomy (GTDB): domain Bacteria; phylum Bacteroidota; class Bacteroidia; order Flavobacteriales_D; family Crocinitomicaceae; genus UBA952. Next base: position 12,039 of record CAMDGP010000039.1, on the reverse strand, counting down.
AAACTTAAAATTGTTCAAGCTTTTAAAAAAAGAATATCAAAATGAAAACAAAGACTAACATTACAACTTTAGATCAAATACTTGATAAAAAGTATGGTAAAAAAGGTGAGCCTTTACGTGAAAAATGGGAGCAAGAATTTGAAGTTTTTCGTCTAGGTGTTTTACTTGTGGAAGCTAGAACAAAACTTGGAATGACTCAAGAAAAACTAGCGAAAAAATGTGGCACCAATTAAGTCTTATATTTCAAGAATTGAAAATAATTCTTCAGATATTCGCCTTTCGACTTTGATGAAAATCATTCAACAAGGATTGGGAGGGCACTTAAAACTTTCACTTGAGTTGTAGTTATTTTTCTAGTTGAATTCTTTTGATAGAGAAGAGACTTTAATTTAATTTTACATTCTACATTCTAAATTCTACATTTTTTACTCCTCCTTACACAATCCCTGTATCACATGGAAAGTATCGTGCGCTTGTGTGATAAATTTTTTCAGCGTTTCATCTTTTGCATTTTTCTGAACGGCTTTCTGAATTTCAGCACTTTCTTTCACTAATTTATTCATTGCAACTTGAATTGCAGGTTTATTTAAAGAAACAGGTGGTGTTGAATTTTTCAGTAATAAAGCTTTCGCTAAAAACTCATTACTTCTGGTGCGCAAAGGTTTGAAATCTCCTGTTTCCGCAGGGTGAAAAGTTTGCGACATTACTTTATGAAAATCTTTTAAAGCTGGCCAAGAATCTTTTTCAATGGTAATTAATAATGAATCAGTTAAAGCTGCTTTGTATTTTTCTGAAACAATTCCCCAGTCAACCAAGTTCCAAATTCCAGCTAAATAGTCGGCGCGTTTGTTTTGGTATTTTAAATAATAAGCGTGTTCCCAAACATCAATTCCTAAAATTGGAATACCGCGATCTTTGGCAACATCCATAATTGGATTGTCTTGATTTCCAGTGCTTGTAACCATTAATTTTTTATCAGGTGTTACAATTAGCCATGCCCAACCTGAGCCAAAACGCGTTGTTCCTGCTTGATTGATTACTTTTTTAAGAGAATCCAAAGAACCGAATTGACTTTTAACAGCAGTTTCAAAATCTGCATTAATGCTTGTTGTTTGCTTATCTTTCGGAGCTAAAATTTCCCAGAACAAAGTGTGATTGTAATGTCCACCTGAATTGTTGCGAACGGCATCCGAACGAAAACTAGCATAAAGCATCAAATCGATTAATGAAGTTGTCTCCATTTTTGTACCTGCAATCGCTTTATTCAAGTTGTCAATGTAGGCTTTATGGTGCTTTGAATGGTGAATTTGCATCGTTAATGCGTCTATATCTGGCTCGTAATCAGTGTGTTGATATTTTAAACTCGGAAGTGAATATGTTTGAGCTTGAAGTGTAACAACTTGTGCTAAAATAAGGAGAATTAGGGAAAATTTCATGTTTTAGTTTCGACAAAATTACGGTAAATAGAAAGTTCAAAAGCAATCTGGTAAAAGAATTAGTATTAATTACCAAATCAGTTATTATGTTTTTTTGATAAATAAATATCCGCAATCATACAAAAAAATACTTTGATATTGAAAATCAAGAGTTTAATCAAGGGGAGAACTATTTAGTGAATTTTAGCGAACCATTATTGGCCTTGAATTTCTAGGTTTTAGCTACTGAACTGAAACTGTTAATTTTTAAAATTTCTGCTCCGTCAGCTGACGGATTGAAAAATTTCAGTTTCAGAATGGAGTTAAAATTGTTCGCTACGAATTGTAAATAATTATGGAACAGATATTTGCGAACAAAAATAAATTCAGAGTCTTGACTTTTTTAGCTTCGCTGCTACTGCGTGGTGTTTCTTTTTTTGTCAAGAAAAAAAGAAAGGCAAAATTAATAATTGCTCAAATAGAGATCTTTTTTTTTCGAGTTATAAATTACAGTTGAATTATTTTTTAGTGATACGAAAGCGTAAACTAAATTTTGTTACACTTAACAATTATACTAATAATTTGTTTTTTGCGTTAGTCCCCTATGTTTAAAGGAAAAAATTCTTCTGCTTTTCATGCCAATTTTCAGCTTTTTACCATTTTATTGTTGGTGGTTGGTGTTGTGTGCAGTAAATTTTTAATGTCTTTAGGTTTACTTTTTGGTGGATTTGGATTTTTATTGGAACGCGATTTCAAAAATTATTGGCAACAATTGAAATCAAATCGATTATTTTGGCTCTTAGTTGCATTTTATCTTTTGCATTTTGTGGGTTTAATTTGGAGCAAAAACCTAGATTATGGATTGAATGATATACGTGTGAAGTTTTCACTTTTTGCAATCGCTTTGATTGTTTGCACGCGACCTCCTTTTACGAAATCGCAATTGACAATTTTCTATTTAATTTTTGTGTTGGCGCTTTTTACAACTTCGCTTGTAAACTTAACTTGCTACCAGTTTTTTCAAGATAAAATCAATTACATAGATATTCGCGATTTATCGTTATTTGGTTCCCATATTCGCTTTGGAATATTAATCGCTCTTGGAGTTTTGGCTAATTATTTTCTTTGGAATCTTCAACCAAAAATGCGTTGGTTTTGGCTTATCTCTTCACTTTGGTTGGTGTTTTATACGTATTACAGCCAAGTTTTATCGGGCGTAATTTCGATTGCTGTGGTTGTGTTAGTGCTCTTGATTTGGGAATTATATCAGCGACGAAAATGGATAATTATAATTGGTACGCTTTTACTTTTGGTAGTATTAAATATCGGATTAGTTGTTTATCTGAGTAAACCGATAAATCAAAAAAGTGCCTTCCAAGAAGACTATGTGAGTTTAAAACAGGAATGGAACAAACGCGCAAAAATCCCTTACGATAGTCTAGACTTAAGAAAACAAGGACTTAAATTTACTTTAGAGCGTTATTTAATCTCTAAAAATTTACAAGTAGGTGGCGATGGGGTTGCAAAACTTTCAACTAGTGACATTCAAAACATTGAAAAAGGTTATGCAGATATCAATGAAACAAAGTCAGGTATTATGGCGCGTTTGTATGGTTTGCGTTACCAAATTCATCATTCACGAAACCCAAGTGGACATTCACTTTTGGAGCGTTTGGAATATTGGAAAACGGCACTCGCAATCATTAAAGAAAACCCAATAATTGGAGTCGGAACGGGAGATGTTAATGATCTGTTTTTAAGTAAGTACAAGCAAACAAATTCTCCTTTGACGGAAGAAAGACGTTTGCGTACACACAACACCTATCTCACAGAAACAGTAAGCTTTGGTCTTTTTGGATTGTTATTTTTTATAACTTGGATTTTGTACTTTTTGTATCAACAAGTTAAATTTCAGCAGCTAGCCGGTGTTGTTTTTATGCTGGTTGCAATCGTAACTTTTCTCATTGAAGACACCCTCGAAACCCAAATGGGAGTTACGTTTTTCGCGTTGTTTTATACTGTGTTTAGTAGAGGAATTGAAAATGAAAAATGTAGAATGTAAAATGAAAAATTGTGAAACTTTCAATTTTACATTTTCAATTCTTAATTATTTTTCAAAATCTCTCTTCAATTCTTCCACCACTTCTTTAACGGTACGAATTTTTGTTACATGTTCGATTGAAGGGCCTGCGCACCAAACCGTTTTGTATGTCGAACTGAAAGCTGCATTTTGTAAACTTTTCATTCCACGCATGAAAGTCAAGGCTTTGAACCATTTTTTCAAACGTTTATTTTTGTTTAACAAGCGCTCTAACCAATTTTGGTCAGTTCCTATTTGTTTCACATAAGGAGTATTGATTACAGTACAAGGCGTACCTGAAAGTTTTGTTGTTTTAACAATGTCATTTGCGCCATATTGCACACAGGCAGCTTTGTATTCTTCAGAAACAGGCGCTTCTTCCGTTGCAATGAAAATACTTCCCATTGAAACGCCATCTGCACCTAATTCCAACATTTGCTTAATTCCTTGACCTGTTCCAATTCCTCCAGCAGAGAGTACTGGGATTTTACATGCTTTTTTCAATTCAGGAATCAAATTAACGTATGAAATATTTCCAGCATGACCTCCAGCTTCTTTACAAACAGCAATAACTGCATCTGCGCCAAAAGCTTCCACTTTAAGAGCGAATTTTAAATCTGTTACATCACAGAAAACTTTAATACCGTATTTATGGGCTTTTTTGATAGTTTCTTCAGGTGAACCTAAAGAAGTTATAAAAAAATCAACTTTTTCTTCACAACAAATTTGTAATTGTTCTTTATATAAAAAGTTGGACTGATTTACGATTAAATTAATTCCAAAAGGACCTTGAACTTCTGTTTTTATAAGACGAATTGCTTTACGAAGTTCTTCTACCGTTCTATAATTCAAGGCAGGAATCGCACCTGTAATTCCTGATTTAATACCCTCAATAATCATTTTTTCATTTGAAACAAGAAACATTGGAGCCATTATAACCGGAAATTCAATGTTTAAAAGAGAACATAAAGCTGCTTTTTCGGACATAGGGTATTATATTTGCAGGAGAAATTAATTTTATGCTCAAAGTTAATGTAATCTTTCCGTAAAATATTGTTATTAATTTATGAATTTTAGATTATTTCTATTTTTTTTCTTGTTGAATTTCAGTGCTTTCGCTCAAAAAAGTTATTATATTGAGGACAATTTGAAGTACACAAATGACGCAATAAATGAAGATTTATACAAAATAAACTCAGAATTTCAACCTTTCGTGAAATTAGATACAATTGGTTTTTCTGAATTTGGTTTACCTATTTTAACTTTAAAAATTCATTCGGAAAGCACGCACAAAAAATACCCCATTTGGTTAGTTGGAAATATTCATGCGCGTGAAGAATACAGCTCTAAAATGGTAATGAAATTTGCAAATCTTTTTTTACTTTCCGTCGTTGGATTAGACAGCACGTATGAAAAAGCGAGCCAATATTTGGAATTATTCGACATTTACGTTTCGCCAGTTGTCAATCCTGACGGTTTAAAAATCGCTCATGAAGATTGGGCTGGGATTGAGCAATTCAAAGATTCTGTTCTGAAAATCAAACTAATAGATGGCTTAAGTGCTTGGAAGGCAAACGGTTTAGGTGTAGATTTGAACAGTAATTTCGACGATGGTAATCACTTGTATAAATGCACTTCCATTTCGCAAGAAGTTCCAGCTTCAGAGGGATACAAGGGTTGTTTTCCGGCAGAGGCTAAAGAAACAATCATACTTCAAAATTTTGTAAATGAGCTAAATCCAATCTTAACGCTTTCTTTTCACACTAAGGGAAATGTACTTTTTTGGGGGGATTGTGACACGTATGAAAAATTCAATAATGTCGATAGTTTAATCAGTGGAAAAGTAGCCCGAATGACCGGCATAAAAATGATGAATTTATCTTATAATCCAATCACTTATGGATGTGGTTTAGAAAATTACATTCGAGCAAAACTGGGAATGTTAGCTGTTTGTGTGGAGCTTTCACCAATGACAAGCAGAAGAGAACAACATCCTGATAATCAATTCAATAAATTAGTATGGTCAAAAGTTGGTCAACTTCCAGTAATCTATCTAGAAGAATTGCTGAAAACGAAAGAACTTTGGCCATCGCAGATGAAAGATTATTTTTTGAATTAAATACATTAATAATTACCTTTGAATTCAATTCAAATCAAATCCAATGAAAAAATTAGTTTTAATCGCTTTTTTATCTCTCGCTGCTACTTCTATAAAGGCTCAAAAAGTATTCTCTGTTAAATACGAAAGTCAAGCAGATGTCAAAGTTTTTGTAGTAAAATATGAAAGTCAAGCAGACCTTAAAGTCTATAAAGTTAAATACGAAAGTCAAGCAGGAAATAATGACGGAAAATGGTTCTTTACGGATTATGAGAGTCAAGCGAAAAAGAAAATTTTCTTCGTCGATTACGAATCACAAGCTGATATAAAAGTTTTTTTCGTGGACTACGAAAGTCAAGTAGGATGGAAAAATTCAGCTAAAAAACAATTATTGTACTAATCTAAAAAGTGAGTATCCCAGAAATTATTGCTGTTGTTCTTGGACTTTTATACCTCGTTCTAATTTCATTTTCGCAACGAATCGCTTGGGTTTTCGGAATAATTAGCTCAGCGATTTATGTTTATATAGCGTTTATTGGTGAAATTTACCTTCAAGCAGGATTACAATTTATCTATGTAGTACTTGGTGTTTTTGGCTTCATCAATTGGGGAAAAAGCGCCGAAACGAAACTTAAAATCTGGTCGTTAAAAAAACTCTTTTTAGTCGGGATTCCAACGCTACTTTTTGCTTTATTACTCGGTTTTATTTTTTCCAAAACCAATCAAAAACTTCCTTATTTAGACGCTTTCATAACTGCATTTGCAATTTTGGCAACCTATTTGACAACAAAATCAATCCTTGAAAATTGGCTGTATTGGATTGTTTTAAACCTACTTTCAATGTATTTGTGGTACGAACAAGACTTGCAATTAACTGTTTTTCTTTTTGCTGTCAACACCTTGATGGCGGTTTTCGGATTTATTTTGTGGCGCAAAAAATGGAAAAGTGAACAAACGAATTAAGATAGCTTTTACAGGGCCAGAATCAAGTGGGAAAACGACACTTGCTAAAAAAATCGCTGCTACTTTCAAAGGAAAATATGTGGAAGAATTTGCTCGAATTTATTTAGAGGGGAAAACAGACTATTCACAAAATGACTTAGATATTATAGCAGAAGCACAAGTGAATTTATGGAAAATTGAAAATGACTTTTTGGTTGCCGATACAGAAATGGCAGTAATGTGTATTTGGTCACAGTATAAATTTGGGAATATTTCTGATAAAATTCGGAAATTTTTTGATGGGCAACAATTCGATCTTTTGTTTCTTTGTAGGCCGGATATTCCTTGGGAATTTGATGTTTTACGTGAAAATCCAGCCAATCGCGACGAATTATTTGACCTTTATCATAGTTTTCTACTTGAAAATAAACAAAACTTTGTCATCGTTGAAGGTAATGAACAGCAACGCCTTTTAATTGTTGAAACAGCAATTGCATCACTTTTGAAAAATTAAATTATGAAAAGAATCGGTTTTTTGGCTTTATTATTTGCCGTTTGTGTCCCGCTTGGTTATTATATCATGAATCAAAAACCAGAAACTGTTTTGCCAGTTATCAATCCGATTGACGTACAAGAAGAAATGGTTGACCCAGAACTATTGCGTGTAGGTCAAGGACATAAAGTTGGTAAATTTTCATTTCAAAATCAAGATAATCAAACGATTACAGAAAAGGATGTGAAAGGTAAAATTTATGTAGCCGAATATTTTTTTACAACTTGCGGAAGTATTTGTCCAATAATGAATAAGCAAATGCAGCGTGTTCAGAAAGCGATAAAAGGCAATGCGAATGTTAAGATTTTAAGTTTTACTGTTGATCCAGCCGTTGATACCGTTGCACAAATGAAACGCTATGCAACTTCCCACAATTATGTCAAAGGTCAATGGCATTTTTTAACTGGAAAAAAAGAGAATCTATATGCTTTGGCGCGCAAATCGTTTTTCGTACTAAAACCTGCTGAAGCACAAAATTTGGGTGATGCTGGTAGTGATTTTATCCATACCAATAACTTTGTGTTAGTGGACGGACAAGGAAGAATCAGAGGGTATTATGATGGCACTAATGGTAAAGAAGTTACGACGCTTATCGCCGATATTAAACGTTTGGAAGAGGAATGAATTATTCAACATTTTCTATCAAAGAATAAAATCGAATTAAAATTATTTCTAAGTTTTTTAATTAGTCAATAAATAACGAGAAACTACGTTTGATTAACATGCGAAATCTTGTATTATTCTTTTTTATTGGCACTTTTCAAACTACTTTTTCCCAAATTGGGATGGGAGAATGGCGCCTACATGCAACTTCTGCAAAGGCAATTGATGTAGCTGTAACAGAAACTATTGTTTATACAGCGTTTGAAAATGGACTTTATATTTTAGACCTTTCTAATGGTGAAGAAAAGTCAATGATGAATGCAATAAACGGTTTATCAGACATTCAGATTAGTTGTTTATTTTGGGATGAAATTGATCAATCACTTTTTGTCGGATATGCAAATGGAAACATAGATAAACTAAAAAACAATCGTGTTTATAATATTCCAGCGATTCGAATAGCGAGTGTTCCAAACTCTAAAAGAATCAATCGTTTTGAGAGAAATGGAGATTTTATTTATGTAGCAACTGATTTTGCTGTTTCACAGTTAAATCCGCTCAAAAACGAAATAAAAGACACTTATTATCCAACAAACAGCTTGGAAAAAATAAGCGATATTGCTTTTTCAAACGATACTATTTTTGCCCTTTCACCTTCTCGTCTATTATTTGGAAAACTTAATAATCCTGCCCTACCTGATTTTTCACAATGGACTACAGATTTACGATTAAACGCAGCAACTAATCCCAATTTTTATCATGAATTAGAAGCTGTTAATGGAAATTTATACGTTTTATATTCTAACCCAATTTATGGAAACGATTCTGTTTACAAGTTGACTGCAACAGGAAAACAGTTATTAACTAGCCCAGCTTTTTCTTTAGAAATAAACTCAATCAATCAACTTGAGAATCAACTTTCAGTGAACTTGGATGGCGGTTTCTATCTTTATAATTCAAACGATTTACTTGTTGGTTCTTATGTTGCCACGAACTTAGGTGTGTTTGTTTCTCCTTCAAGAACAGGGAAAAATTCAATGGGTATTTGGGGTTCGGATTTAAACAATGGATTATACTATTTCCCTTCGGAAGTTGCGTTGAAAAATTATCCAATCGCTGGTACAAAAAACACCTCTTTTTATTCAATGGATTGGCAAGAAGGAAAATTAGCCATTGCAAGCGGACGATTATTGTTGCGCTTGCCTTCTTTCAGTAGAAACGGTGTTCATTTATTTGAAGATGAAAATTGGGATTTAAAAATTGAATCAAACGTTCCTCAATGGCAAGGTAAAGATTTGTGGGATATTTTAGACGTTTCGATAAATCCAAAAAACACGAAAGAATTTGCAATAAGCACCTACTCCAAAGAACCTTTAACGATTTTTAAAGACGATACCGTACTACTTTTTAATGAATCAAATTCAACTTTGCAATTGTCTGGAATCAACAATGGATGGTCATTGGTTTCTGATGTTTGTTACGACGAAAAAGGAAATTTATGGGCATTAAACGGATACGCTGATAAACCGCTTAATGTGCGCGATAAAAATGGAGTTTGGAAAACTTTTGATTGTGGTTTGGCAGCACGAAACATCTTTACAACAAAAATGATTGTTGATTTTAAAAATATTATTTGGTTCGCTTCTCTGGAGGACGGAATGTTTGGGTACGATTACATGGGTACTTTGGATGATGTTAGCGACGATCGTTACATTCATATTTCAACTGGAACTTTATCAGGCGACTTACCTTCCAAAAACGTAACTGCTCTTGCTGCTGATTTCGAAGGGGAAATTTGGGTTGGAACAGATGCTGGATTTGGAATTCTTTATGGTGCTTCAAATGCTTTTGATGCGGAAGCTGGTGATTATAATGTTCAACGTGTAAAGGTCCAATTCGAAGGCAATGTTGAATACGTGCTGGGAAATACTCATATTACTGATATTGAAGTTGATGGAGGAAATAGAAAATGGGTAGCAACCGCAAACGCAGGTGTTTTATTGCTTTCGGCAGATGGATCGGAGATTTTAGAGCAATATACGATGGCTAATTCTCCGTTGATTTCAGACAATGTTTTCGATATTAAATTGGATCAAAAAACAGGAGAGTTATTCATTATCACGGATAAGGGATTAGTTTCTGTGCGAACGAACGCCAGTTATGAAGATCCAGAATACAGCGATGTAGTCGTGTTTCCAAATCCTGTTCGTCCGAATTATTTTGGACCAATAACTATGCAAGGAATTCGTTACAATTCAGATGTAAAAATCACAGATGTCGCTGGTAATTTAGTTTACAAAACAACCTCGAATGGGGGGACAGCAACTTGGGATGGAAAAACGCTTGATGGTCAAAAAGCAGCAACTGGTGTTTACCTTATTTGGACAGCAACCAATGAAGGTAAAGGTAAAAAAGTTGGTAAAGTTCTAATTGTGAAGTAAGGATATATTGAATATACCATTTGCTTACTACAATCTTTGAAATACTACTTTAAAAACTGGTGAGTCGTTTCGTCTTATAATAAAGATTGCTTTTTCAAATCTGAATAACCTTCGAGTGGATTGTTTAGCGAATCCGCAGATGCTCGTTTGGGAACTTTAATCGAATCATGTTTCTTGAACTCTACTTAAATTCTTAAGCTTTTTCCTTTTTACGAAGTTTTTTAAATTGTTGTGTATCAAGCCAATAAATAACTTTTAATGAAAAACTATTTGTTGGGCCATTATTGAGTGTACTTGTGAAATTTTGCCAGAAATAATCATCTACACGTTTGTCTTGTGTGAAAATTGAATTTTTCCAAACAACATTTATTTCTGAACCTGGCAAAAATACCCAACGGTATTGTAAATCAATTGTAAAAGCGTTGAAATTTACATCGTAAGCCGATTTTCCTTCTGCATCTAAACCTGTATAACTAGGTTGAGCTGTTAAGCGACCATCTTCCTCAAGTGTGTAAAAAGATTCGTACTGCAAAACTGAACGATAATGTCTAAGACGGAAAGTGAGCCCCATTCGATTGGTCATGTTGTAATCCAAACTGATGGAACTGATGGAATTAATACGGTCTCTTTTTCCAAAAATTGGTTTATCCGAAATGGTCTCAAAAGGATATCCAAAAGGGAAGGCAAAACCTTGTGAATTTAACTGAAACGATTGCGACCAATTGGGAATCAAGAAAATACGATCACTTAATCGAAAACGTGGCATGATGTAATAATCGTATTCAGACCAATCATCTCTGTTAATAAAAGCATAATTCAAACCTGCATCCAGTGCCACTTTTTTCTGATAGTTAGAAGAAATCCAACCTCCAAAAGTACTCCAACGTGGTGCAATAAACAACTTACCGTCTCTTGATTCGAAGTAATCATTAAATTCAGTAAATGCACCATTAAACCGCAATCCTGCAGCATCAAATGTTTTTGAAACCAATACCAATCCGGTATTAAAATAAGTACTTGTGTAAACATTTGGTCGATACAAACGATTGTAAGAAACAGAGGTGTTTACCACGATTTTATTCAGTTTATTCCATTTAGGTTTGAAATTTCGATAGCTTCCATTGACATCTAAAATTCTGCGATTATTAACTGTATTAAAACCTAAATCATTTGGATTATACGTATCTGATTCTTCTAAATAAGTGGTTCCAAAAATCAAATTTCCTCTGACTTTTCCTGCATTAATGTTGAGGTTGTGACCAATTCTTGCGTCATCAAGACTCTTTATAACCGAAACAGCTGAACCTCCTGATAAATTGTACGTGTTTTTCTTGGTATTCAAGTTGAAATTTAAACCAGTTACATTTGCATCTTCACTCTTCCCAGCGCGCCAAACATTCGTGTTAGTAAAAGTTATTGAACTATTATTTTTTAAGTTTTGATCCAGCACAAAAACATTGTAATTTGTTAGAGGAGTGAGCGTTACTTCCCTTTGTTCGTTTGTTGAATCATTTAAAATTCTGGCAACTCTCGCTCCTGAAATCCCATTAAAAACACCAATTCCTAATCCGTTTTTAAATCGACCAGAAAGTTTACTTGCATTATACAATTGTGCTGGCCCTGGGGATTCAATTAATCGTTCATTTGAATCCAAAGAGACATTTGTGTTTTGGAAATTTTGAACGCCCACTCTGCGACTGTAAAACAATCCTGCTTTATTGAATAATTCCGTTCCTTCCGTGAAAAATTGTCTGTTTTCATTGAATTGAATTTCAAAAGGACTTATATTCAAGACTTGCTGATCAAAAACAACTTGTCCAAAATCGGGAACTAGCGTCACATCTAATGTTAGCGCCTCATTTATACCGTATTTAATATCCATTCCACCATTTAATGAACGGGAGTAT
>CAMDGP010000038.1 GCA_945897765.1 Chitinophaga pinensis | reverse complement strand
AAGCACTTAAAATCGCTTCTTCGATTTTAGAAATAGTTTTATCCAATGCATGTGCAACTTCCACGTAAGAAACCATGATTTCTTTTGGAATACCTGTCATTAAGTCACGTCCACGCACTGCAAAATCAGGTGGTGGATTATCTAACTCTGGCAACGCTGCACCTACTTCAATTTTAATTTGTTCTGCTGTGCGCTCACCAACCAAAATGTTGTGTTGACGACGCATGTATTCTTCAATATCACTTGTGAAATCATCACCTGCAATACGAATTGATTTATCACAAACGATACCTCCTAAGGCAATGACTGCAATCTCAGAAGTACCACCACCTATATCGATGATCATATTTCCCATTGGTTCTTCCACGTCGATACCAATACCGATTGCTGCTGCCATTGGCTCGTGAATCAAATACACTTCTTTTGCTCCTGCATGTTCTGCAGAGTCACGAACGGCGCGTTTTTCAACCTCCGTAATCCCAGAAGGAATACAAATCACCATACGCAAAGTTGGATTAAACAAACTTCTTCCCGGATTGATCATTTTAATCATTCCGCGAATCATTTGTTCCGCACTTTGGAAATCGGCAATTACACCATCTTTCAACGGTCTAACTGTTTCGATTAATTTATGGGTCTTACCGTGCATTTGTTGGGCCTTCTTCCCGATGGCTACAATTTTCCCGGTTTGGATATCCTTTGCAACGATTGATGGTTCATCAACCACCACTTTATCATTCCAAATGATAAGTGTGTTGGCCGTTCCAAGGTCAATTGCAATTTCTTGAGTTAAAAAGCTAAACAATCCCATTTTGAGTTCCCTTCTTATTATATTGTACGATTATTCGCAGAACACGAAAAAAAGTTACAATTCTTTGTAAATGTACTAAATTAATGTTTAAAATGACGAACACCTGTAAATACCATTTTCATGGAATGCTCGTTGCAATAATCGATCGACAATTGATCTTTCACAGAACCTCCCGGTTGAATTACTGTGTCGATTCCTTCGTTGTGCGCAATCTCCACACAGTCAGGAAACGGGAAAAAAGCATCACTCGCCATCACAGCACCCTTCAGCTCGAAGTTGAAAGATTTTGCTTTATGAATCGCCTGGTTCAAAGCGTCCACACGTGAAGTTTGACCTGTTCCACTTGCTAACAATTGTCCGTTTTTGGCAAGGATTATTGTGTTTGATTTTGTGTGTTTTACCAATTTATTAGCAAAAATTAAATCTTCTATTTCTTGTTCGCTTGGTGCTAAATTGGTAATTGTTTGTAAATCTGCTGCTCTTTCCGACTTAACATCGCGGTCTTGTAACAAAATACCATTCAAAATCGAACGGTACTGAACAGCAGGTAAAACTGTTTCTTTTTGAATTAAAATAATTCTATTTTTCTTCGATTTTAAAATTTCCAAAGCTGCTTCGCTGTATCCAGGCGCGATTAAAACTTCACAAAATAAATCGTTGATTAAGCTTGCCGTTTCTTCTTCGATAAATGCATTTGAAATTAAAATTCCTCCGAAAGCACTTACAGGATCTGCAGCCAAAGCAGTTTCATAAGCTTCTTTTATTGAAGGTCGCGTTGCAATTCCACAGGCATTATTATGTTTTAAAATTGCAAAAGTAGGTCCTTCTGTTGTGAATTCTTGCATCAATGCAACTGCTGCGTCAACGTCTAATAAGTTATTGTAAGACAATTCTTTTCCGTGCAATTTATCGAAAATCGCATCTAAATCTCCGTAGAATTTTCCACGTTGATGCGGATTTTCACCATAGCGCAATGATTCGTTTTTCTCAACGCTCACTTTCAAATAAGGCGAATCGTTGTTTAAGAAATAATTGTGAATCATTGTGTCGTAATGCGATGAAACGTGGAATGCTTCTCCCGCAAAGGTTCTACGTTGTTCCAAAGACGTGGCGCCGTTTTGTGCTTTCAAAATTTCCAACAAAGAATCATATTGTTTCACAGATGGAATAATAACCACATCATTGTAATTTTTCGCTGCGGCACGAATCAAAGAAATTCCTCCGATGTCAATTTTTTCTATAATTGCTTCGTGGCTTGCACCTGAAGCAACGGTTTCTTCAAATGGATATAAATCAACAATCACTAAATCGATTTGAGGAATATCGTGCGTTGCCAAAGCTTCTTGATCTTCCGCAAGGCTTCTTCTATTTAAAATTCCACCAAAAATTTTCGGATGCAATGTTTTCACGCGTCCGCCTAAAATTTCAGGAAAACTCGTCAAGGTTTCAACAGGTGTAACAGGGATGTTCAATGCTTCGATAAAAGCTTGCGTTCCTCCCGTTGAATATATAGTTACGTTGTTTTTATGTAACTCTTTTACAAGTTCATCTAAACCGTCCTTATAGTAGACAGAAATTAAGGCTGATTCAATGGTTTTTAGTGTGCTCATATGTTGAAAAAATCAAGCGACAAAGGTAGTGTTTATTTTAAGTGGAATTTTAGAAATTAGCAAAGTTTAGATTTAAAAACTGAAAGAAATTCAACAACTCTTAACTCTTAGTTTTTATCCAGATAATTATCGGAACTACAATTTTCTCCTTAATGGTGTCAAATACTATACTCTTCACTTTACACTTTTAGCTTTTCACTAATTAAAAAACCTTCACCTCCCAATTTTCTTTTTCTTTCGCGGAAATTAAATCCAAGGATTCGAGTGTGTTTACCACATTTTCAATGCTATCTTTCATCAAAGAATTATCGTAATTCCAATCTGTTTCGCTCAACCAACTTTGTGTTTGTTCTAGCTTTAAATTGTAGCGCCAAGCGATAATTTCCGCAGCATTAGGGTTTTCTTTAAATGCTTTTGCTTCTTGATTTACTCGCTCAAAAACAGATTTTAAAAGTTCCTTATTTTCTGCTAAGACTTCCGAACGAACCGCGATTACAAAACAAGGCCAAGGTGTTACAACCTCATCAATATAGCGACATTTCTTTTGTTCCGTGAATGGAAAGGTGGTGTATTTTTCCCATAAAAATGCTTGTGCTTGATTGTTCTCTAAAGCCCAAAGTCCACCATAAACATCACCAACCACATTGAATTTTAACTCTTTTAAATTCCAACCTTCTTGTTTAGCACGAACGTAAGTCATCAAATGCGAACCTGAACCTTCCCGTGAAATTGCAAATGTTTGATTTTCTAATTGCTTTACTGTTTGAATATCAGAATTGTAAGGCACGTGAATTCCCCAACGCAAAGGTGTTGTTACAAAAACGGTGACGATTTTCGCATCCAAACCTTGAAGAATTGACTTTGTTATTCCTTCTGTAAGTAAAACTGCGATATCCAAAGTGCCAGTTTGTAAACCTTTTATCATTTGTCCTGTTCCACCTGTCATGTCCGACCAATGCAATTCAATACCTAAATCAACCAGTTTTCGTTCTTCAATCGCCAGTTTCCAAGGTAAATTAAAATGCTCAGGAACTCCCCCTATTTTAAATCGTTTCATTTGTTTCATTGTTAAAAAATTGCATCTCGTACAATTTGTGATAATAGCCGCCTTTTTGAACTAACTCACGGTGACTACCTGTTTCAATTATTCTCCCTTTGTCTAATACAACAATACAATCCGCTTGTTGAATTGTTGATAATCGGTGCGCTATAACAATTGAAGTTCTTCCTTTCGTTAATTTTTCGGTAGCTTTTTGAATCATTTCTTCCGATTCGTTATCTACACTTGAAGTCGCTTCGTCTAATATTAAAATATGAGGATTATAAACGTAAGCGCGAATAAAAGCAAGCAATTGACGTTGCCCAACCGATAAAACGCCACCTCTTTCTCCGATTTGATAATCGTAATCTCCAGGCAAACGACTGATAAATTCATGAGCACCCACGGCTTTTGCAGCTTCAATTACTGCCTCCTTCGATATACTTGGGTCACCTAAAGTAATGTTATTCAAAATCGTATCGGAAAACAAAAACACATCTTGAAGAACGATTGCAATGTTGCTTCTTAAATAATTTAATTCGAAATCATTTATGTTTTTATATCCTATTAAAATTTCTCCATTTTGGTATTCGTAAAAGCGTCCCAACAAGTTTACAATTGTTGACTTCCCAGCGCCAGTTGCACCAACAAAAGCAACAGTTTGACCTTTTTTTATGAGTAAATCAATATTTTTCAATACATAATCTTCATTATTATAAGCGAAAGAAACATTTTTAAAATGAATGTCTTGATCAAAATTATAAGAATGTACCGCACCCGTTTCTTGAACATTTTCTTGTTGGTCTAGAATTTCAAAAATACGTTCAGCTCTAACAGTGCCTCGCTGCAAAATATTGAATTTATCAGCCAATTGTCGAATAGGTCGATACAATTGATTTATCCAAAGTGTAAAAGCTATAATTTGACCGTACATATCACGGATTTGGACGTTGGATTTACCACTTACATTCAATGCTCCCCAAACCAAAAGAAACGCAACAGAAAGAGAACTTAACAATTCAACAACTGGAAAAAAAATAGAGTTCGCCCAAACAGCGTTTACATGTGCTTGTCGATGTCCTTTGTTTATATCTTGGAATTTCTCAAACTCCTGCTCTTGTCTATTAAATAATTGAACAATTGACATACCTGTTAATCGTTCCTGCACAAAAGTATTGAGTTTGGTAACTTGCACACGCTCTAATTGAAAAGATTCACGCATTACTTTAGCGAAAATACGAGTGGCAAAAATTAAGAAAGGAATTGGGATTAAAGTCATTAAAGAAAGCTCCAAATTATTGAAAAACATGAGCGACAAAATAAAAATCAAAGAGATTAAATCACCGGAAATATCCATGAGTCCTGAAGAAAATACCTCAGTAATTGCCTCTAAATCAGAAACAACTCGTGTCACAATTGCTCCAATTGGTGTTTTGTCGAAATAGCGCATACGAAATGAAAGAAGGTGCTTGAAAATCTTGCGGCGTAAATCTCGAATAACGGATTGAGCCAATAAATTCGAAAAATAAGAAGACGTTAATTGCAAGATACTTTCCAACATTAATATTCCAACAATCACTATAGCCCAAAAAAGAAGCATCGATTCATTTTGACTTTTGATGATATATTTATCGACCATTTCACCGATAAAAAAAGGTCGCAAAGGACCTAAAATCGAAAGAGAAACAATGCAAAACACGGAAATAATAAAGTAACTTTTGTAAGGTATAGCGAAGCGAACAAGTCGTCCGAATAAAGATAAATTCAAAGATTTTTTCTCTTTCATTGCTGCAAAATTACTTTAATTGCCAAATCATAAACACTTAAATCCAATATTTGCTCGATTAAAGCATGAATTTAGGTTGTAAACCATCAAATTTTAATTATCTTTGCGCCTCAATAATTATAACCTTTTTCAACGTGGGCGTAAAAATATTTGCAGGAAGAAAGTCAAAAGACTTAGCGAGTAGCATTGCATACCACTACGGTAATCCACTTGGTGATGTGAAAGTTACAGTGTTTAGTGACGGGGAATTTCAACCATCATTTGAAGAAACGGTACGTGGGCAAGATGTGTTTATTGTTCAATCTACAATGCCTCCAACCGAGAATTTGTTTGAATTGTTATTATTGATTGATGCCGCAAGAAGAGCTTCTGCTCGAAAAATTATTGCTGTGATTCCGTATTATGGTTTTGCACGTCAAGACAGAAAAGACAAACCGCGTGTTGCTATTGGTTCTAAATTAATTGCAAACATGTTAATGGCTGCTGGTGTTGACCGTATAATTACAATGGATTTACACGCTGACCAAATTCAAGGTTTCTTTGAAGTTCCGGTTGATCATTTGTATGCTTCGACAATTTTCTTGAAAGAAATTCAAAACTTAGATACAGAAAATTTAGTGATTGCAGCTCCAGATGTTGGAGGGGCAAAGCGCGCAAATTCGTATGCTAAAAGTTTGAATTGTGGTTTGGCTTTGTGTCACAAAAACCGGAAGAAAGCAAACGAAGTAGCAGAAATGACTGTTATTGGTGATGTTGATGGGAAAGATGTTATAATTATCGACGATATGTGCGATACAGCAGGTACATTAACTAAAGCCTCAGATTTATTGATTGAAAAAGGCGCCAAAAGTGTGAGAGCATATTGTACACATGCTGTATTAAGTGGTCCAGCTTTTGAGCGAATAAATAATTCATCTTTGACAGAGTT
The DNA here is from genome assembly GCA_945897765.1 of Chitinophaga pinensis. GTDB lineage: Bacteria > Bacteroidota > Bacteroidia > Flavobacteriales_D > Crocinitomicaceae > UBA952. The sequence goes on along the minus strand of CAMDGP010000038.1, from coordinate 6,348 downwards.
AGTTGTTACAAACACAATTCCGTTAAAGCAAACAAGTCCAAAAATAAGAGTGCTATCTGTAGCAGATTTATTTGGGGACGTAATTAAAAGACTGGTTAACAATGAGTCAATCAGTTCACATTTTGTAATATCTTAAATTAAATAATAAATGAAAAAAGCACAATTGAGCGGTTCGCTTAGATCGAACGTAGGGAAAAAGGACGCTGCTAGCCTTAGATTAGCTGGTATGGTTCCATGTGTAATCTACGGACAAGGTACTCAAACACACTTTGCCGTAAAAAGAACAGAGTTAGACAAAATTGTTTATTCACCAGAAGTATTTCAAGTAGAGTTAGATCTTGATGGAAAAAAAGTTACTGGAATTATCCAAGAACTTCAACAACATCCAACAAAAGATACTATTCAACATGTTGACTTTTTAGAGTTAAGTGATAGCAAAACGGTTCGTGTTAAATTACCAGTAAGATTAATTGGGTCCGCTCGTGGTGTATTAGCGGGTGGTAAACTAATGACTGTTTTTAGAAATTTGCAATGTGTTGGTTTACCTGGAGATTTACCAGAAGCTATCACATTGGATATTGCTAATTTAAAAATTGGAATGTCTATTCGTGTTAAGAATATCGAAATTCCTGGTGTTACTATTTTAGATCCTGCTAGCGCAGTTGTTGTTTCTGTTAAAATGGCTCGTGGAGCTGTTAAAGGTGCAGATACTGACGATGAGGAAGAAGAAGAAGCATAGTATCATTCTAAATAATACTGAGAAACCGTTGCATTTTGTGACGGTTTTTTTGTGTTAAAAACTAATTACCTTTCTCTTGTTATTCCTTTGAATTGTATTAACTTAGTTATATGGAAAATCAAGAAGCAATAAAAGCCTTTTTGGAGAAGAATAAAGATTTGTTTTGGCACTTTGACAAAACCAAGTTAGAAGCCTTGTCAATTGACGTGATTGTTGAATACATTCTTAATTATGGTGATGAAAATTCAGTAAAAGAATTATTTGAAGTCTATGGATTAGGTGAAACAGCTTCCATTTTTTTTAAAAACACAAATGAAGGTCGTCGCATAAATTACTTGCCTGAAGTAAATAATTATTTTACGCTTTATTTTAATCGTCATGCACCTAGAAATTTTAAGTAAAGAGCAAGTAGAACTTTTGACTTTTATTGAAAAGTTTAAATCTCGATTCTATCTAGTTGGAGGTACGGCAATAGCTTTACAGATTGGACATAGACAATCTATAGATTTTGATTTATTTAGCGAGAAATCTTTTTCAATTTCAACAATACACAAAAAGGTTGTAGAAGAATTCCCCAATTGTCATGTAATTCATCGTTCAAATGATCAAATTCATTACCTTTTAAATGGAGTAAAATTTACGTTTTTTCATTACCCATTCTCAATTCCTTTGGATAAAAAACTTTCAAAAGTAATTTCAATGCCAAATCTAAAAACACTTGCTGCAATGAAAGCTTTTGCAATTGGAAGAAGGGCAAAATGGAAAGATTACGTTGATTTATATTTTCTACTCAAAACATACACTTCAATTAACGAAATCAGTTTACTTGCAAAAGAAATTTTTGGTGGAGAATTTAATTCAAAGCTATTCAGACAGCAAATTTCTTACTTTAACGATGTTGATTATAGAGAAGCTGTTTTCTACCTCCCTGGTTTTGAAGTTAGTGAGGAAGAAGTAAAATCTTTTTTAGTAGATATTGCAACACAACCTTTCTAACCAATTACTCCATTTTCAGTGGCAAAATATTTGTCTATTTCAACCGAAAGCGAAGGTTTCTACACGGGAAGGTCTCGGGATTTTTAGACTTTGATTCAAAGAAACAATTATTCTTATTTATCTAAATGATTATTTGGACTAGATTTTACATTCTCAATTCTTTACTCATCCTTCAACTTCTTCACCATTGTCAAAATTGTAGCCAAAGCAACCGTTTCTCCCGTTTCATCGTAGACATCAACCAAAAATTTCACAATTCCTTTTGCTATATCTTCAGGTGAACGTTTTTCTTGATCTACTTTTTCTTTCACAGTAAAACGAACTCCAATCGTTGCTCCTGGATAAACTGGTTTAACAAATCGTGCTTCTTCCAAACCGTAATTCAATAAAACTGGACCTTTTTTTGGGTCAACAAATAAACCAGCAGCTTTGGAAAGAATGAAGTAACCGTGAGCTACACGACGTTCAAAAATAGTTCCTTCCAAAGAAGTCGCGTCCATGTGTGCGTAGAAATTGTCTCCTGAAACATTCGCAAAATTGACGATATCTGCATCAGTAACGGTGTGTTTGTGGGTGAAAACTGTTTCTCCAATCACTAATTCTTCAAAATGTTGGCGGAACACATGAGGATTGGCCTCAGGCATTTCAGCTCCAACTTGGAATTGTTGTGTAATCGCTGTGATAGTAGTTGGATGTCCTTGAATTGCAGTGCGTTGTAAATAATGCAAAACACCTCTTTTTCCACCCATTTCTTCACCACCGCCAGCTCTTCCAGGACCACCATGTGTCAAAAGTGGCATTGGAGAACCATGACCTGTACTTTCTTTCGCACAATCTTTATTCAAAACCAATATACGTCCGTGCATACTTGCTGCACCCACAACATATTCAGTTGCTTCTTTATTATCAGGTGTCACAATCGAAGAAACCAATGAGCCTTTCCCCATTTTTGCTAATTCAATTGCGTCATCGATTGTTTTATAAGGCATAATCGTAGAAACAGGACCAAAAGCTTCAATGTCGTGAACATCTGTTTTATTAAAAGGATCGTTATTCAAAAACAAAATTGGCGACATAAATGCACCGATATTTTTATCAGCACCCATAACCTCAAATTCATCCAAACTACCAAAAACAATGTCTTGTGAAAGTGCCAATTGCTTCACACTTGCATGCACACGTTCCACTTGTAAGCGCGTTGCTAAAGCACCCATTCTTACGCCTTCCACACTTGGGTCACCAATTTTAGTTGACGCCAAACGTGATGAAATTCCTTTTTGAACTTCTTCAATTAAATCTTCAGGAACAATAATTCTTCGAACAGCAGTACATTTTTGTCCGGCTTTAATAGTGATTTCTTTAACCGTTTCTTTAATAAATAAATCAAATTCTTCCGTTACTGGAGTGGCATGTTTTCCTAAAATAGTGGCGTTCAAGGAATCTGCTTCTAAGTTAAAAGCAACACTTTTAGCAGCAATTTGTGGGCTAGCTTTTAACATTTTACCAGTTGCGGCACTACCCGTAAACGTAACAACGTCACGACTGTCAACAGAATCAATCAATCCGCGACCAAGACCACACACTAATTGCAAAGCACCTTCTGGAAGAATCTTAGAGTCGATGATATCACGAACCATAACTTCGGTTAAGAAACTTGTATATTCTGAAGGCTTCACAACAGCTGGAACACCTGCCATTAAATTCACCGCAATTTTCTCTAACATTCCCCAAATTGGGAAGTTGAACGCATTGATGTGAACGGCTACTCCTTCTCTAGGAACCATAATGTGGTGACCTATAAATGTTCCATTTTTTGAAAGTGGTGCTGCAACGCCGTCCACGTAATAAGGTAAATCAGGAAATTGTTTACGCAAAGAAGCATTTGCAAAAAGATTTCCGATTCCTCCTTCAATATCTATCCAAGAATCAACTTTAGTTGCTCCTGTCCAAGCACTTACCTCATAATATTTAGCTTTTCGTTCCATCAAGAACAAGGCTAAAGCTTTCAACATTCTACCACGTTCTTGGAAAGTCATTTTACGCAATGCACGACCATTTTTTCTACCGTATTCGAGCACTTCTGAAAAGTCAATTCCAGCGCTAGAAACCGTTCCGATTTGGTTACCATTGATTGCATTGTATAAATTGGTTTCTGTTCCTTGACCGTCAACCCATTGACCTAAAACGTAATTTTGAAAGCGTTGCATATTGATTTTTTTACTTTGGTAAAGATAAGAGAGAAAAAGAAATAGGTTAAGTTAGGATGAAAAAAATGATTCGTAAACAATGCATTTATTTCTACCCAATCATATTCGTGAAATTAGATTTTGGAAAAACTAAATAAACCAATCCTTAATTGTAATTTTAGGAGTTAATTTATTATAAATCAATAAATTACAAGTCTTTTCCCAACAACCTAATTAAAAATTCAACATTCTACTGTATTGCTTGTTCCAACAACTGTCCGAACCAATAACAATCTTCGTAAGAATTATAAAGTGGTGCGGGAGCAATGCGAATAACATTTGGTTCGCGCCAATCGGCAACAACTCCCAAATCTGAAAGTGCGTTGAACAATGCTTTTCCTTGTCCTTTTGCTTGAATGGAAAGTTGCGCACCACGTTGCGTTTTGTCTTTTGGAGTAATTAACTCAAACGTACATTTTTCTTTGTTTCTTTCTGAAATATCTTCAATTACAAACTCCGTAAAAGCAGTCATTAAATCTCTTTTGGCACCAACTCTGTCCATTCCAGCTTCTTCAAAAATCTCTAAAGACGCCAATTGAACTGCCATTCCTAATACAGGTGCATTGCTCAGTTGCCAACCTTCAGCGCCAGGCATTGGGTCAAATCCCGGTTCCATTTGAAAACGTTTTTCTTTGTTATGGCCCCACCAACCAGCGAATCGTGGTAGATTTTTATTATTAGCATGACGTTCATGAACAAACATTCCAGAAACGCCACCCGGAGATGAATTCAAATATTTATAACCGCACCAAGCAGCGAAATCAACACCCCAATCGTGTAATTTCAAATTGATATTTCCTGCAGCGTGCGCCAAATCAAAACCAACATAAGCTCCAACGTTGTGACCAGCTTCTGTAATCGCCTTCATATCAAATAATTGACCGGTGTAATAATTCACGCCGCCAATCATCACTAATGCTAATTCGTCACCTAATTCTTCAATTTTAGCTAAAATATCTTCCAAGCGAATTAAATTTTCACCTTCGCGCGGTGCAATTTCCACCAAATGATCGTTGGATAAACCGTGAAATTTCACTTGCGATTCCAACGCGTATTGGTCACTTGGAAAGGCTTTTGCTTCACACAAAATTTTCGTTCTTTTTCCTTTCGGTTGGTAAAACGAAACCATCAATAAATGCAAGTTAGTTGTCAATGAATGTGTAACTACCACTTCAATTGGCAAAGCACCTACCACATTAGCAGTCAGTTGCGTCAAGTTTTCGTGGTAAGCGAACCAAGGTCGTTCCGCTAAAAAGTGACCTTCTACTCCAAATTTCGCCCAGTTTTGTAACTCTTCGTTCACATATTCCACCGCTTTTTTAGGCTGTAAACCCAAGGAATTTCCAGTAAAATAGCGAACAGTTTTCTCGTGGAAAGTTGGTAAATTAAATTTTGCACGGAAGTCTTTAAGTGGATCTTGTGCGTCTAATTTTTTAGCGAATTCAATGGTGTTTTCAAAAAACATAAGAGGGCTTTAATTGTTACTTTTGTAATGATTACAAATATAATTAAGAAATGAGTATTAAAACCCCAATCAAAAGAGCAGTTTCAGAATCCTTGTTTGCAAAAGCGAAAAATTTCTTTCCTGGAGGCGTAAATTCTCCAGTTAGAGCTTTTAAATCTGTTGGTGGAACACCGTTATTTATCAAAAAAGGAAACGGCGCTCGCATTTGGGACGAAGACGACAACGAATTCATTGACTTTTGTTGCAGTTGGGGTCCACTTATTTTAGGTCACAATCATCCGCACGTTTACAATTCTATTGTTTCAACTTTGCAGAATGGCGCAAGTTTTGGTGCACCGACACGCAAGGAAAATGAATTGGCAGCTTTCATTTTAGAGCGCATCCCGTTCATTGACAAATTGCGTTTTGTAAGTTCAGGAACAGAAGCAGTAATGTCGGCGATTCGTTTGGCGAGAGGTGCTACAGGAAAAAATAAAATTGTGAAATTCGACGGTTGCTACCATGGTCATGTAGATGCTTTGTTGGTAAATGCAGGAAGTGGATTAGTAACTTTTGGAACTTCTTCAAGCGCTGGTGTTCCAGAGGTTTTAGCAAATGAAACGTTGGTTTTACCATTGAATGATTTGGAAGCTTTGCGCACTTGTTTGAAAAATTACCATCACGATATCGCTTGTATTATAATTGAACCTGTTCCTGCGAATAACGGTTTGTTGTTGCAAGATGGCGTGTTTTTGAACCAATTACGCGAGTTGTGTACAGAGTTCAAAGTACTATTAATTTTCGACGAAGTAATTTCAGGATTTCGTGTTTCTTTTGGAGGTGCCTCAGAATTATACGGCATTCAACCCGATATCGTAACCTATGGAAAAATAATTGGTGGCGGTTTGCCAGTTGGTGCTTAC
>CAMDGP010000037.1 GCA_945897765.1 Chitinophaga pinensis | reverse complement strand
TATTGAACAAAAACGGCGAAAAACCGAAAGAATTAGCAGAATTCATTTTCACTGAAAAAGTAGTCGAAATGGGCTATTCTAACGTTGTTGGTCAAGACAGTGTAAATCGATTTGAGAAAAACTTTGTTAAGAAGAAAAACAACAATAATCGCAATAAGAAGAAAAAAACTAATCCAAATCAAGCAAATTCAAACGGTCCCGAGCCAACTAATTCAACGAATGCTTAACATGCGTATTACTCTAATTCTTTTTGGATTTCTGTTGCTTTTACAATCGTGTGAGTCGCCAGCGTTTTACAATAAATCGTATGCTTTTGAAGATAATAAATGGAGTCAAGATGTGAAACCTAGTTTTTCAATTGACTTTAAAGACACCCTCACTTTATATGATTTTGTGATTACTTTGCGCACCACAACCGATTATAAATACAATAATTTGTGGGTTTTCTTGAACACAACTCCACCAGATGGAAAAAGTGTTCGTGAACCTTATGAAATTAAAACCACCTACCCTGATGGATCTTGGATTGGAAAAAAAACGGGAACTGTTGTCGAGCATCAACTTGTTTTTAAAAGAAGAAAAATGCCCTATCTTGGAAAGTATAAATTTGTCCTTGAACAAGGGATTTCAGAAAAAGAAATTGATGAAGTACTAGATATTTCATTGCGCATTCAAGAAGTAACAGAATAATTTATCCATGCGATTCAGACGATTAACAATTGAGGAGCTAACAGAACTTGAAACAGAGTTTAAGCAGTTTTTAATTATTAATCAAGTTTATAATGAAGAATGGATTGAAATAAATCAAAAAGACCTTAATAAAGCGAACGATTTGGTTGATTTGTTCAGTGATCAAGTATTATCTAAAGTTTACGGCAAAATAGATTTTTTAGAGAAAAGGGATAAGAATGCTTTCAGTGTATTTGCAATAAAGAAAAATGATATTGAAACAATTACCATTCAATCCAAAAATCAAAGCATTGATTTATTGACAAAAGCTCAAATTGAAACAGCATTAAATCAACATTTGAATGAGCTAGAAATTTTTTGCGGAACTAAAAAATTAGCAAAAGAAAAATGTGATGAAGTTTTCGACTTAATAAAAGAGGGATGTGACATTTCATCATTTGATGTTTGGCATAGTTTTTCATCCTTCCTTGACCAAATTAAAAAATCAAAAACCTAAAATTAATCCTATGAAATTTATTTTTACAATCGTAACACTTTCTTTATTAGCATTTCAATCTTTTGCAGTTGAATTGAATTACAAATGGAAAGCTAATTCAGCCAATACCTATGGCGCAACAATTACAGATAACATTTCTACCTCAATGATGGGGATGAATATTCAAGAAAAATACGTGACAACTGTTGATTTTGTTCTAGCAATTTCAAGTGTCGATATGGAAGGAACTGCAACAGGAATAATTTATCTTGTTAATTTCAATGTAAAAGACTCAAAAGGAATGACAGTCGCTTCATTACTAAACCTGCCAAAAAAAGCAGTAAAAAGTGAAGTTAAAGTTGATAAAAAAGGGAACTTTACTTTCTTGAAAAAATTGCAATTAGTTACAACACCAACTTCAAACGCTTTAGTTTATGCGAATGTGAGTGAGAATGGTGCAAGTGCAGGTGCTGAAATTGACGGCGAAAAAGTAGAAGTTTACGCAGAATTTGACCCAAAAACTGGAAAAATGAAAGCTGGATATTCCGCAACAACTATTTCTAAACCAAAAAAAATAGATGTAAAAGAAGATGAACAAAGCGATGAAATTGACATCATTCCTTATGATTTATTGCAATTTTTGATCCTTCCTGATAGCGATGTTAAAATGAATGACAAAATTGAAGTTCGCGCTGGAATGTATACTGTAAATGAAGTTGTTAAAACATTAACTGCAACTCAAGCTGTAATAGGTCAAAAAATATCAACTGATAAAAATGCGGACATGTTTGAAGGTAGTGCAAAAGGGGAATCACAAGAAGGTAGTTTTGACATGGGTACTTTTGGTGGAACTGATGGAATGGATTTGGACACTGAAGACCAAGCTGCTTTAGCGACAACCAACTCAATGGCGCCAACAATGAATGGTGAATTAGTTTCCACTTTTGACGTTGCAAACGGTCAATTTATCAATTCAAAAGGTGTAATTACTACAGCAATTGATACAATGGGTGTAAAAATGACTTGCACTACTAATTTTGACTTTAGAAAAAAATAAACCAAACAATTTAGCTAAAAAGCATCTTTTTTTTGTTTTCTGCGTTTGAAGGTTTATATTTGTTAGACTTTAAAAAATTAATTACAAGCGACATGAAAACTATTTCGGTTTATTTCTCTCTACTTTTTGTATTGTTAAGCGCAAGTTCATGTATTGAACACGAGGTAATTCCACCTCCAACAAACACCTTAGATTTGAATGCTACATTCGTTGGTTATGTGAATGGAACACAAGTAGAATTCACTCAAAACGTTATGAATTATAAAGGTTATAGCGATAAATTCACTGCAATTTACGCTTCTCCTTTGCTCTCTAAAATGTTATTTATTTCTGAAATGAAATCGCCAACAGACCAAAGAGCAGTTCGATTAACTTTTGGTTCGTTAGATTGGGATGCTTCTGCAAACTCTACTCCAACTTTAACAATGTTTAATGATTTTCATTCGAGCACTTCTGGAATTGCTTTGCCATTTAGAGACTATACTACATTAATTAATGTTGCAAATACAACTGATGGAATTCAAATTGAATATACCGATCAAACTGGTCTAGTTTGGATTTCAAGAGAATCTGATCCTGGTCAAGTAGCAACTTTTACAGTTTTAAAACAAGCAACTGATAAGACAGGAGATTATTCATTATTTGACGTTACATTTAGTTGTACAGTTTGGAGATATAATGTTCAAACACAATTAGATGAATCTCTAAATATTTCTAACGGAAAATTAAGAGCTTGGTTCAAATTGTAATTCGACAAATTCATTAACAACTGAATGAGTCATCTACTCAAAATAGCCATAATTGGTGATTATAACTTTACGTTAAATTCACACCATGCAACTAATATTTCTATTGACCATTCTGCGAATTTTTTAGAATTAGAAGTTAACTATTATTGGATTAGAGTTAGCGAAGCAGTTCAGCACAAACCAACTTATTTTGACCAATTTGATGGTGTTTGGATTGCTCCAGGCTCCTTTCAAAATCTATTTTTCTTAAATGGTATTTTCAAGGCAGTTACCGCTCGAAAAATTCCGGTGCTTATTACCGGTGAAGCTTTCAAATTCTTCATTGATTTTTTAATTCTCAATAATAGTTTAAATCCTGGTGGAGAAAAATTAATTTCTGAAAATTTAGTCTCAGGAAATCAATTCGAACGGGTAACCATTTTACCTAAATCAAAAAACTTTCAGAAATTATATGAGAATTTTAGTAATACTGAATTAACTTCTTCTCGTTTTAGTTTGTACCCGCAATTGTTGGAATTAATGGACGGAAAAATTATCGACGTGGAGGCAAACAATCAATTCGACGATCCTGAAATTATTAGTTTGCACGAACATCCATTTTTTGTTGCTTGTGCTTTCTGCCCACAAATTTCATCAACAAGAGATATTCCCCATCCGATAATTTACACTTTCCTTAAAATGTCCTTAGAGCGCAATCAATCAAATCGCAACTAACTCATTCGTTTCAGTATAATATAAATAGCTTTTAACGTTCAAACCATACATTTCTTGTAGAATCGTATTGTAGTTTGAAATCTGAAATTGGTGTTGTAATTTTTCTTTCCCAGTCTTGTAATCAATCACAATTAACTTGTCTGATTTGACTAAAATTCTATCTGGACGTTTCGCCTCCTCATCTCGAACGAGAATTAATTCTTCATTTATAATTTCTTGAACTCCAACAGAAATTCCTGCATTTTCGATACAATCAAAGAAGTTTAAAGCCTTTTCCAAAATTGAATCTCGATTAAGTTGATCAATATTTCCCATTCGAATTAACTCTTCTAATTTTTGTGCTACTTCTTCTTTCGAATTACAAAGTGACATTAATTCGTGAAAGTTTTTTCCAAAGACAATTTCAGTGTGATCTTTTAAATCTTCATTCATATTAATTTTTCTAAAAACGATATCTGGATACCATAATTTGTCGAGAAATTCAGCTGGAACATAGAAATTTTCTAACTTCTCTTCTGGACTATCCTTCCGCTTAGTTTCATTGCCCGATGTGAAAATTAACTCACCATTTTCTGATGGAATTGGTTCGATAACTAATTTTTCCAATTCAGCGTGAAACAACTTCCCAATTCCACTTTTGAAATAATTAAAAGCATAAAGTCGTTCCACGGGTCGAGTCAAAGCTACATACGCTAAATTCAATTTATCCAAGAAAATCAACTCTTCTTCGAGTGTAGCAAACTCAGCTAATTCACTAATCTTATTTTTAGTTGAAACAGTACTATACAACACTTTTCCTCCTACTTCCACTAAATACTTTGAAATAGATCTAACTTTCACATCGAAATCTAACGATGGAATGATTACCACAGGAAACTCCAATCCTTTTGATTTATGGATGGTCATAATTTTCACTGCCTTATTTGAATCAGGCATTTGTAAGGCAATCGTACCTTTTTTCTCGTTGAAATAATCTAAAAAATAGACTAAATCCGAACGCTTTTTTGCTTGAAAATCGAAAATAACATCTAGAAAATGATGCAAATAGGGATTCTCCGTTTCCTTCCATTTCATCATTTCTACAAATTTCCCCGCTAAATCGTAAATGTTTTCAAATGAGGTGAAAAATCGTTCTTCATTCTCAAAATTTTCGATGATGAAGCGCGCGTCATTAAAATCTCTATAAGTTTTTCCATTAACAATTTTCTCCTCGAAATAAGAAAAATATTTTTCAATACTTCCGTTTGGACTCAATCGCATAAACAATTCAGCGAAACGTTTAATCTCTGTTTTTTTAGAAGGAAATGCGCGACGTTTGAGAAAAGAAACAAGCAATTGAACTTGTGCATCTTTAGCAATCAAAAGCGATTCAGGAGAAACCACTTCAATTCCAATTTCCGTCAAGGCATTGGCAATCAAACTCGCTTCTTTATTTTTCGCAGTTAAAATACATAAATCTCCTCGTAAGAAACCATCTTCATCACATTTATAAATTGCTTCTAAAATTAAATCCATCGTAACCTCAAAATCAGGTTTTTCCTCGACTGAAACAATCTTTACAAAACCTTCTTTCTCCGACATTGGAATTTGTTCAACAGCATTATAAAACGAAAGCGAACGTTCCGATAGGCTTGGTTTTAAAGCTTCAAAAAAGTCATTATTAAAATTCACAATCTCTTTAGCTGAACGAAAATTATTTTCTAAATTTTCTTTAAAACCACGCATTTCAAAATAACGTGACCGCTCTGCTATGTTCAGATCTTGTTCAGGATTATAAATACTTGGTAAAGCTACAAACTGATCTGCGATTCCATTATTGAAGCGATAAATCGACTGTTTGGCATCACCCACAATTAAATTCATTCGGTTGTTTGCTAAAGATTCGTGCATCAATGGAATTAAATTTAACCATTGTAAACGCGATGTGTCTTGAAATTCATCCAATAAAAAATGTTCCAATCGCGTACCCAAACGTTCGTAAATGTAAGGTGCTTCTTCTCCGCTAACCAATTTACTTATCAATTTATTAAATTCTGAGATTCGTATTAATTGTTCACTATCTCGAATAGCATTTAGTTCATTTCCAATAAATTGCAACAATGCCATATTATAGAAATTGGTGCTATATTTCTTTAGAATTAGATAATTTGAATTAACACTTAAAAACAATTCGTTGACGCGCAAAATTTCATTTGCCAATTCAGTCGGAAAGGATTTTTTACCCGTTGGGTCGCAACCTTTCAATATAGTAGCAGAAAACAATTGACCATTATCTTTAGCACTCGGTATTTTATTTATCAAACTCAGCGCTAATAATGCCTTTTCGGAAGTACTCCCTCCGGGTAATGATGTTGTATCTAAATCCAACGAAATGAATAAATCACTTAGCGACTTTATGGCACTCACAACGCCATCATCCAAAGTTTTAAGATCTTGTTTAAGTGATTCGTAAGTGCTATCATCCAGCTTTAATTCCATTAATTTCGCAACCAATTCTTGGTTTCGTTCTTGACTCAAAATAGACGCAAATTGAACCAGTTGACTTTTGAAATTCCATTTTGCACCTTCGTCTAAATTTGTTCGAGCATAAGAAGTCATCAGTTTAGTCAATCTTTCTTCTTGCTCAAATCCAAGCTTGCTCATCAATAAATCTACGACATCTTCAACCAATTTCGTTTCGTCAAGGTTGATTTCAAAATCGCCAGGCAAATCTAAGTCTCGGCTAAAAGAACGAATTAGTCGCAAGTTAAACTTATCAATTGTTGAAACGTGAAAATCTTCGTAACCGTGTAAAATTGCTGTCAGTGCATCTTTACATTTTTGTTTTAACGTAGCTTCGTCTGTTTGAACAGAAATCAACAAAGCATCCAACATTGATTTTATTTTAGACTGCGAACCGTCATACCTAATAATTCCATCTAAAGTACTGATGATTCGGTTTTTCATTTCCAATGCGGCTTTATTGGTAAAAGTCATAGCCACAATGGATTTGAACTTATTTTTATTTGCTTGTTCACCTAATAAAATAGTTAAATACTCTAAAACTAATTGGTGGGTTTTGCCACTTCCGGCTGAAGCATTTAAAACTAAAAGCGGATATTTTTGTCTATCTATTTGAGTCATTATTTTGATTGAGTCATTTTAACCTTAAAGATAGAAATTAAAGCCTTTTTTAATTTAAATTTGTAGCATGAAAATATTATTTTTTTTATTTCCTTTGGGTATCATTTTTTATTCATGTGATAAAGATGAACCGATAAAAACAGAAGATACTTATTTATCACTAACTATTCAACCTACTTTTGGTGCTGAAAATTTATTTTTAGATTCAATTTATACGTCAGTTGAAGGACATGATTTTAAAGTATTAGATTTGAAATTCTATATGACAGACTTAAAAAACAGTTCAAATCAACTTACTGAAGCGGTATTATACGATTTTAGAGAAACAGGCAAAATAGCCTCAAGAACAATTGGTGACCCTACAAAATTCACTAGTTTACAAGGAAATATTGGAGTTATTGAAAGTTTGAATCACGACGACCCGTCTGCCTTTACAAATGAAAATCCATTAAATATTAGTAACGCTGGCCCCATGCATTGGGGATGGAATACAGGTTATATTTTCATCGTTATTGAGGGAAAAGCCGATACAATAAATGATGGAATAGCTTTATTTGATCACAGTTTTAGTTTTCACATCGGGACCGACACTTATTTAGAAAATTTTAGTTTTTTGAATTTAAGTTGGGTGAAAAATTCAACTTATGAATATGAACTTCCTTTAAAATTTGAGTTTGATAAATTCCTTCAAAATAACGGTCAAAATATCGATTTGAAGACCGAAAACCTGACGCATACTGCCGCTGGTCAACAAGTGCTTACACAAAAAGTAAATCAAAATTTTAAACAAGCTTTAAAACCTTTTTGATGAAACTAACACTTTCGCTTTTTATACTCCTAATTTTCTTAAGTTCATGTAGAAAAGATAAAGTTGGTTTTCAAGCAACGCCCTATAACTTAGAGACTCCAAGTCACTTTCCGAAAATGAATATTCCCAATGATAATCCTTTAACTGTTGAAGGAGTGGAATTAGGACGTTTACTATTTTTTGAAAAAAAATTAAGTGGTGACAACACGATTAGTTGTGGTAACTGCCATTATCCTGAAAATTCATTTTCTGATAGTAGACAATTTTCTGTCGGTATTGATGGAATTGCAGGAAATCGCCAATCGATGGCTTTGATAAATATGGGATATGAAAATTTTTTCTTTTGGGATGGAAGAGCTGCAACACTTGAAAAACAAATTTTGGAGCCAGTTCCAAATCCGATTGAAATGCATCAAAGTTGGAAAGATGCGGTGAAAAAATTAAACTTAGATATGGCTTATCGCAATCGTTTTTTTAGAGCTTTTGGGGAGGAAGGAATTGATTCAACCAAAGTAGCAAAAGCGATTGCACAATTTGTCAGAACAATGGTTTCTGGTGAATCCAAGTTTGATGTCATGTATAAATATGAAAACGGACTTCCATTAAGCCAAGCTGATTTAGCGATTTTTCAAACAATTGACGTTGAAGAATGGGCAGGCTATGATTTATTCAAAAGCTTAAATGGAGCAGATTGTTTTCATTGTCACAATGGACCTTTAATGCAAGTTAAAAAATTTAGTAACAATGGTTTAGATGCTGCGTTTACTGATTTAGGTCGTGGACACGTTACAGGAAATCAAAATGATAATGGTAAATTTAAAGTTCCAACCTTAAGAAATATTGCCGTTTCTGGACCTTACATGCATGACGGGCGTTTCACAACTTTGGATGAAGTAATTGAACATTACTCTAGCGGAATAAGTATGAGCCCAACCATTGATCCTTTAATTGAATTTGCGGGTCAAGGCGGCGTTCAATTGGACACACAAGAAAAATATTTATTAAAGAAATTCTTACTCACATTGACTGATTATAATTTTATCAATAACCCAAAATTTAAAGATCCACATTAATCATGGGAGATTCAACATCACGTTTAACGACTGAAGACAAAGCACTTAAAATAAATTTAACACCAGATATTTACGGATGTTTTGCTGAAATTGGAGCAGGACAAGAAGTTGCAGCAAATTTTTTCAAAGCAGGAGGAAGTTCTGGTACAATCGCTTTTACGCAGTCTGCTTACGACATGAAAGTTTCTGATTCGATGTATGGCGAAGCATCTCGGTATGTTTGTGAAGAACGTTTGATTACAATGCTTGATATTGAGTATAATCGCTTGGTCGAAGTGCTTCCAGCTAAACACAAAGAATCACGCTTCTTCGCTTTTTGTAATACGGTTGAATCTCTAAACTATCACAAGACAAATCAAGGTCAAGGTTGGGTTGGAATTCGTTTTCAATTAAAACTTGGTGGTCCTGCAAATGATGTAATTCTTCACATTAAAATGCATGATAACAGCCATAAAGCACAGCAAGAAGCTTTGGGGATTTTGGGGGTAAACTTAATACATTCTTGCTATACACATTATGACGATTTAGAAGATTTTTTAACAGCGTTGGTACATCGAATCCCACGTGATCGCATGGAAATTGATATGTTACGTGTTTCTGGGCCAGATTTTGAAAATGTGGATAATCGCGTGATTGCCTTGAATTTAGTTCGAAGAGGAATCACAGATGCAACAATGTTTGATTTGGCTAAAAATGTCTTGCAACCAGCAACTGCACTTTACAAAAAAAATATTCTTTTGATGCGCGGGCGTTTTCGTCCTGTTACAAAGGTGAACATTGATATGATTGAAAAAGGACGTGAAGCATTTCTGAAAGAAAAACGAGTAAACGAAGAAAACCTTGAAGTCATTTTTGAACTGACATTAAAAGACTTAACAGCTGACGGAAAAATTTCTGATAAAGATTTCCTTGACCGAGCTGAATTATTGAGTTCATTGGGTTATACCGTGATGATTTCCAACTACTTGAAGCATTACAAAATGGTAGAATACCTCACTGCCATTACAAAAGGAAACCTGATGGGTGTAATTTTAGGAGTTTATAATTTGGTAACCATTTTTGACGAACGTTATTATGATAATCTTCCTGGCGGATTACTTGAAGCTTTCGGAAGAGGCTTCGGTCACAATGTGAAATTGTACGTGTATCCTGCTCTAAACATGGAAGACGGTTCGATTTACAATTTGGACAATATCAAATTACCGAAGAATTTACACGGACTTTTGCAATACATGCGCGATAACGATAAAATGACAGCCATCAAAGAATACGACCAAAATTTATTGCATATTATGTCAGATGAGGTTTTGAGTAAAATCAAGGCTGGAGTTACAAGTTGGGAAGACGATGTGCCAGAAGAAGTTGTGAAAGCAATCAAATATTTCGAACTTTTTGGTTTTCAAAACAAAGTCTTGAGTAACTAATGTCGTACATTAAAAATGCCATTCTTCGGTATCGTATTATCGATCGAATGATACGCAATAAATACAAGCCATTTCCTTCTAAACAAGATATGCGTGTTGCTTGTGAAGAGGCACTTTATGGTTCAACTTACGGCGAAAACATTTGTGACTCAACCATTGAGAAAGATTTGTTTGCTATGCGAATGGAACACGATGCTCCCATCAAATACAACAAAAAAGAAGATGGTTATTATTATTTAGATCCAAATTTTAGTATCAACGACATCCCTTTAACAGAAGATGAATTAAGTTCTATTCGTTTCGCGGTGAACACTTTACAGCAATTTAGAGAAGTTCCATTTTTTCAACAATTTGGTAGTGCCATTGATAAAATCGTGGACCGAGTTTCGATTGGTGGAAATCCGCAAGATGAAGAAATCAATCGATTTGTTCAATTTGAATCGGCAATTTCTATTGGTGGGAATGAATTTTTACCCTTGATTTTAGAAGCCATTCGCGGGAAGAAAAAAGTGTGGTTCATATATGCGAGTTTTGTAAAAGGAATAGAAAAGCCCCGAAAAGTTTCGCCATTATTTTTGAAAGAATACCGCAATCGTTGGTATTTGATTTCATTTGACACTTCCAAAAAAGACATTATCACTTACGCTTTAGATCGAATGAAAGACCCAATGGTTTTGGAGGACGAAGCGGAGTTACCAATAGATTTCAGTCCAGAAGCATACTTTCAAGATACGATTGGTATTACTACTTACAAAGGAAAAACAGAGAAAATAGTTTTGAAAACGAATCCTGTTGCAGCAAAATATATCGCTTCTCAACCTCTACATCATAGCCAAAAACTGCTATCTGAAGATAAAGAAAGTTCTGTTTTTGAACTAAATATTCTGATTTCAGAAGAATTAATTCGTACAGTCTTGGGTTATGCAGGAGAAATTGAAGTTTTGGAACCAAAAAGTCTAAAAGAAATCCTTTCCGAAAGAATCCAACAAATGGCTGCTATTTATTTGAAATAGTTAATAGGGATTAATTAATTTTTGATTTAGGGTTTAGTTAAAATATTTTGTATTTTTGATAGAATAAAATTACTAAATGAATATCAAACTAGATTTACTTAATAAAAAGTTAGAATTGATTCAATGGTTATCGACTGTTGAAGACTCAACTATTTTAGAAGAAATTATGGATTTGAGAAAACGACAAAACAAAGATTGGTGGAATTCAATTTCTGAAAATGAAAAAGAAGGTATTGAAAAAGGTTTGAAAGATGCAGCATCAGGAAAGTTGAATCCACATTCAAGCGCAAGAAAGCTGTATGAAAAGTGGCTATAAAATTTATTGGACTGATTACGCTTTAAATGAACTAGAAAAGACAATTGAATTCCTTGAGGAAAATTGGTCCGAAAATGAAATAAGAAAACTTGTTTTAAATTTAGAAGAAACGATAAGTATTATTTCTAGAAATCCTTTTATTTTCCAAGTTTCAGAAATTAAACCAGAAATTAGAAGAGCTGTAATTTTGAGATACAACACTTTATACTACCGTATTCAATCAGGTCACGTCGAAATATTATCATTCTTCTCAAACCGTCAAAATCCAAAGAAAAGAAAGTTAAAGTAATGCAAATTATAAATTATCGTCTCTTTGGCGAAGTAAAAAGCTATTTATAAAATTGCGAGATAGAAATTTTACTATTGAAATCATAGACTAGAATTCAAATAGTTTAAAACAATTTTAAGTTCAATAAAGAACTCTTCAAAGACATTTATTTGAAATAGTTACTGCTTTTTCCGTTTGCCTTTCTAAATTTGTAAGTAAACTTTTTTCAATGGAAATTCTAAGATCAGATTCAAATGGAGTGTGTACGTTGACACTCAATCGTCCGAACGTATTTAACTCGTTCAATCAAACAATGGCATTTCAATTACACGCAGCTTTGGACGCTTGCGCTGTTGATGATAATGTGCGTGTTGTGGTAATCAAAGGCGAAGGAAAAGCTTTTTGCGCAGGACAAGACTTGGCAGAAGTGATTGATCCTGAAGGACCAGAAATGAAAAATATTGTTGGAGAACATTACAATCCAATTATCTTAAAAATCAGAAACTTAGAAAAACCAGTTATTGCCGCAGTGAATGGTGTAGCCGCTGGAGCTGGTGTAAATATCGCTTTGTCTTGTGACATTACCATTGCTAAAAAATCGGCAGCGTTTATTCAAGCTTTTTCCAAAATCGGCTTAATTCCAGATTCAGGCGGAACTTTCTTTTTACCACGTTTGATTGGTTTACAAAAAGCTATGGCTTTAATGTTTACTGGAGAAAAAGTGGGCGCTGAACAAGCTGAAAAGTTAAATATGATTTACAAGGCTGTTGATGACGAAACATTTGAAGAAGAAGTCTTGAAATTCGCTGAAACACTTGCTGTGATGCCAACTCGCGGTTTAGGTTTAACGAAAAAAGCAGTTAATTTAGGGCTTTTCAATAACTTGGAAGATCAATTAGCTGTGGAAGGTGTTTTACAAACAGAAGCCGGTGAAACAGAAGATTTCCGTGAAGGAGTAAATGCATTTTTGGAGAAAAGAGCTGCGGTTTTTAAAGGGAAATAATATTAAGTGAACAGTTGCCTTCGAGAGCCTCAGTCAAC
>CAMDGP010000036.1 GCA_945897765.1 Chitinophaga pinensis | reverse complement strand
CTCAATAGTAACAAAAAGGTTAAGGCTTTTTTCATTCTATACTTTACTTCCATTCAAAATTGGGTAGTTTGACAAAAATCCCAAAACAAAGTCCCAAATTATTAATTTCTTAATTGTCTTAACTCTGTTATCTTGTCGAATAAAATACTTTTAATTTACCCTAAATGTATTGAATAAGTTTTATAAAGTATAATGCTTTCCATAAAAAATTAATTTACCGTTTGAGAAACGATTAATAATCAAACATCAAGAATCAAGAATCAAGAATCGAAAATCAACTCACGTGATAATCCGAAAGCTCTTGTTCGTTGCCATAATAGAAAATACGAACTTGAGCGGTATCATTTAAAAAGTCAATTTTCCCAACTTCCACTCGGTTGATTACTAAGCCAGTTCGTTTTTCAAGATCGGCTTTCATTTCTTTGTGTTTGTCGGGTGTGATTAAATCTATGCGTTCGTAATTGATGGTTTTGCGTATTTCATGTTTCATTAACCACAGATTTTCCAACACAAAAGTGAGTGCAATTACGGTTAAATTAATCACAGCAACTTCTGAAATACTGATTTGATTAGAAGCCAATGCATTCACTACACTAATTCCGATAATCAAAAATAAATAAGTCATTTCTTTGATTTCAATCGCATCGGTACGGTAGCGGATAATTCCAAAAATGGCAAACAATCCTAAGCCCATTCCTGTATCTATGCCAAGTTTTTTCAAGCCAAAACATAAGAAAAAAGTGATTGTTCCAATCAAATAATAAGTGAAAAGATAATCTTTTCTTTTTGTGCGTGGGTAATAAAGGAAACGAATAATTATAGTTAAGAAAACAAGATTTACAGCCAATCTAAAAATTAAAGTATAGAAATCTTCGGAAAACCAATTGATTTGGTTGGTTTCAACAACAGTTTTTTTAAGTGGTAAGAATATTAAGTTAATTAATGTCATTTTCAATTTTTTTTAAAAGAAGTAATTTTTTTTTGAATCGGTTGAATTTTAATTGATTTTCACCATAAATTTCAATGGATCCTAAACAATATTTACTCAAGCGATAAGGTCTAATTTGAAGGTTTTTCATCAATGCATAAAAAGGCGAATTTCTGTCCAAATCTTCTTGTTTGAGTTCTGCAATTACCAATTTACTGAAGTTTCGTTCAATAGATTGATGATGAAAGTTAATGTTGAAATCAAAGGTTAGTCGTTCGTTTAAAGTTTTATTTATCAAAGTTATACGCTGAAAAGAATTCCACATCGTCGGCATCAATTGACTTTCACTTTGTAATTGTTTGGTCAAAAATTGGAGTTGGTTTTCATTGAATGTTTCTTCAAATCCATTCGCAGGAATACGTTTTTTATCCGTTCTTCCTTTGAATTTGTGTTTGACTTCTAAAAATAGTACATCTGATTCAACATATTTTCTAATTCTCACTTTGAAACGATTTGTTTTTCCATTGTGATGGTCTTTGAAGAAGGAGAATTGTTCATCGTCAAAATACAGACTTTCGTAATGAGGCGTGCGTGTATTTGCAATTTCAAGTACGTCGTAAAATTGATTTAAACTTCCAAGAAATTCTGTTAACTTTTCAACTGAAAAAGCAAACTTCGTATCCGTTCGATTCATGAGTTTTACTCGATCCATTTCTGCTAGAGAAATTGGCTTAAAGTCATGAAGGATATTTTCTGTTTTGCTCATTTATATTAATTCAAAGTTAAAGTAATTTTAATTATATATGAATAGATGTTGAAAGTTTTGATTCCTTGCACTGTTTTTAAATCTTTAATTCGTTGCCACATCTGAAGTTTCCCATCGGACATTCTTTGTGTCCGTGCAAGCCACAAGGACGACAAGCAAGATTTTCGACCTCAATAATTTCTGAATCATCGGAAAGTGGACCGAAACCAAATAGGGGAGAGGTGGAACAGAAAAAAGCACTAACTGGAGCGTTCATTGCCGAAGCTAAATGCAATGGCCCTGAATCGTTTACGAAATTTCTTTTTCCGTTTTTCATCAAAGCAGCTGATTGCATTAAACTTAGTTTTCCTGCGAGATTTATAACCTTTTCATCGGTAGTTTTTGCTTTTATTTCTTCACACAAACCTCTATCATCTGGACCACCAAGAAGGTAAATTGTTGAATTTTCAGCTGATAATTTTGCAATTAATTTTAACCAAATTTCTTTTGGTGCTTGCTTTGTAAACCAAACGGAGGCTGGCGCTAAACAATAGTAATTTTCTCTTTGATACGTTTTTATAGCTTCAAAATCTTCTATGGAAGGATACAATTTAGGTTTTCTATTTAGACTCGAAGTAAGGTGTTTTATCAATTCTAAATTACGATCAACTTCATGTTTCCCATTGCCAATTTCGTGCGGAAATGATTGGGAATAAGTAAAGGAAAAAGGATTTTTTTTGAAGCCAAGTTTTTGTTTTGCACCTGATAAAAAAGTCAAAATTCCTGAAGAGGCAAAACGATGTAGATTGATGATAATATCGTATTTCTTGGCTCTTATTTTTTTTAGTAATTCGAGTAAAGAAGCGACTTTGTTCTTTTTATCAAAAACAAGGATTTCGTTTAAGTTTGGGTCGTTTTTTAAGAGTGATTGATTGCCATTTTTCACTAAGAAATCAATTTTAGCTTCAGGAAATTCTATTTTTATGTTTCCAATCAAAGGAGTCGCCAAAATGACATCGCCGATAAATGCTGTCTGAATTATTAAAATTTTCTGCATCCGATTATCTTAACAAAGCTACAGTTCCACGTTTGATAAACTTGTCATCATTTTGATCATAAAAGATTAATTCATAGTGAAATACATCGCAAGTAGCGTTTTTTCCTGAACTAGTAATTTTCCCATCCCAACCTTCTGAAGTGTCAAATGTTTGGTAAATTAGTTGTCCCCATCGATCTATAATCGTAAAGGAATAACGTTCGATTGCCACATTAGAAAGAATGGGCTTGAAGATTGGGTTCAAACCTCCAGGGGTGAAAGCATTTGGCACGAAAACCAAAGGTTTGTAAATAAAACAGAAATCATTTGATCGACTTCGCTCTGAAAAATTATAAAAATTCAATGATTCAATTGCTTCAACGTGGTAGCAGATTTCTCCATCAGATTGAATCAAACTTACATCGTCAACAAAGAACAATGAATCACCAGAAACATTTCCAATTGGAATTTGCTCAAACTCACCATTTACACTTCTATAGATTTCATACTCAATAATATTTCCATCAAACCCTTCGTAAGGTGTCCAATAAATCGTATTAATCATATTGTATTCATCTGTTGTTCCAGTGACGAAAATGGTTTTATTAATATTTGCAAAGGTTCCATCTCCGCCGCAGCTGTCTGTATATTTTGTGCGGTAAAACCAAGCATTTAATTCTGTATTTGCCGTATTATCTAAAAAGTAAGTTACATCACCAGTTACGCTAGCTCGTCCAATTTCTGCCCATGCACTCTGTTCGCTTTTACGTTGAAAAATAATTTCAGAGATTCCAACAGAGGCATCGATGTAGTCAAATAATTTCACTTGTTTGTTTTCGATAGTTGCCAATTTAAAATAATGATAGCTCGGACTTCCAGGCAAAGGAACGGTGAAACAATCGGGACTTGAAAAAGCGTATTTCCCATTCGAGAAATTGGCTTTTACATAAATACAATAACTTTCTGTGCTAGTTACATCAATCGTATCTGTAAAAGAAGTCGTGATTTTAAACAGTTCCCAATTATTATTTATTTTTCCCCAAATTTCGTAATTGGTTGTTGTACTTCCAACGTATGGTATCCAAGTCAACACTACTTTTTGGTCACAAATTAATATCAAATGACTCAAAGTCATACTTGTGTGGATTGGACTTTTTGCTGAGGTTTGATAGGTAACAGGTACAGAAGTTGTATAGCAAGAATCAAAGGCTGCTACGGAATACGAAAACGGACCATTTGATAAATCAGTAGCATACGAATAGGACGTATTATTCCAACCCCAAACGGTATCCAATTCAAATAGAAATCCATTTTCATCGAATGTGTAAATGACATAACCATAGGTGTCGGGCTGTTGATTTTGATTCCAAGTCAGCAAAACTTCATTGTTGCTTGTATCTATACCAACTGAATAAATAATTGGGATATTTGGTGTAATCATATCTGAAAACAAGTCGCCAACAACGTTTGAAGTGAAATCACAAATCGTAGTTGGAAGCACTACTTTGTAGGAAATAAAAGCTTCGCAAACATCAATCGTATCGCGGTAAAGCGTTGTATTGTAGGGAACACTATCTATCAAAGCGAAAGTTCCAACTGGATATTCTTTGTAAATGTGATAGTGAGAATTGTAATGTGCTTGTGGATTGGGGCTTGGTTTATTCCATTGCAGAATAGCAGTTCCATTTAAAGGATTATTGACGGACAAACGAATATTGGAAATCGTATCGCTATGGCGTTTTACATTCCCATTGCAACCAGAACGAACTACTGTAAAATAATCGCGAACGTTGGTAACACCTGAAATCGTTTGCTGAACGGTTGTAATATCATTTATGGTAGCTATTAATCCATCTTGAACCGAATGAACTTCATAAGCTAAAAATGACATACTTGGGTTGTTTACTTGATTCCAATTGAGAATTAAATCTCCGTTACTTACGGTTTCAATACAATTGATTTGCGTAGCAGGAATAATTCCAGGATTGAGTACGTTTATTTTAACCGTTGTGTAAGTTACACGGGGAACTTGACAGTAATTATCTTGCACCTTAAAAACGAAATTATAAGGAATTACATCTGCCACAATTCCAAAATCATTAATAAGGTGATCACAATCTGTTTGCCATGTAAAGGTTGCTCCTGTATTGGTAACCCCTGAAATTGGAACGGCGTTATTTAAATAAGCGCATGGTTCAGTATCACAGCCAGTTGCAAGGGTTAAATTGGTTCCAAACATTTGTCCAGAGGCAGTTAAGTAAACAGATTGAGGTGTGTTGTCTTGTAGTAAATCAGTGTCGCTTACATTCAAAGTGAAAGTTATTGGATCGCCAGCACTCACGGTTGTTTCAAATGAATTCCCAGGAAAAGGTGCAACGATTGTAGGAGCATTATTCGCTGGATTACAACCAACTACAACAAGCTGCATTTCGCGTTCAACTTCAGAAATCAAAAAACCTAATCTATACGATTTTACGCTTAATTTCACTACAAAATTTCCAACAGTAAAGCTTGTAAAACGCAATTCACCAGTAACTGGATCAACAGTTGCAGGAACATTATTTGGATTTAAACTTGTCCCGGGCGTTGGACTTGAAAAGGAAAAACCACTTTCAAATGGAATAGCAATTGGATTTGTTGGTGGGTCGAAAACGCCAGTTGGGAAATAATTAAATGGCATACTGAAATCAACATGAATTGAATCTAAATCCGGGTCGACAGCGTTCATGTTATATTGGTATTGACTTCCAGCGCAACTAACAAAATACGGTTCTTGCAAGAAAATAGGAGAGGAGTCTAAACAAGAAATTCCGTTGTTACCCGGAATCGCATACATTTTCGCCATTAAAGTGATTCCGTAAGAAGAGGGGTTCATAATATTGGTAAGTGCACTACTTCGTGAGAAATTTTCGTAAGTAAAAATCCATCCTTGCGTCGGTGGCGTTCCTAATAAAGTAATTGGAGCGCTGCTGTATTTTACGCGTTCAATTGCACCAACACCATTTCCGCCCCCTGCCCCAGTTCCACACACTAGGATAGGTGGAGAACCAACAACGGGTGAACATTGAGGTGAAATATCTTCTCTGGAGACAAATTGTAAACTGATTGATGTGACTGAAGAATGATTCCAAACACGCAGATTTTCAGTAGAAGTATTTACTTGAGCTCCGTTGCAATCGCGGTAGAAAATCAAATCAAAAATGAACGTATTTCCGCCAACGCATCGATAAGTTATTTCTCCTCCCATTGCGTGGGAAGCTTTAAATGCAAAGGTTTGCATCAGCAGCAAGAGAAACAACACATGTTTTATCATATCAGAAGAACGTTATTAACGGCGTTGTAGTATAACGGAATCAATCTAATAAAGTTGCTATCCTGCTGAAACGATTGAAAAACTGTTCCAATCCAAGTGTTTTCGGGCAAGTTCTCTCAATTCTTCCGCCTGAATGGATTTAATTTTATGAATGAAATCATTGAAGAAATCTAGGTCTAAGTTTTGATTTTCAACCGACAAAAACAATTCCATCAAGGCATAAGGTCCATCGGCACTTTTTAGTGTTTGTCCGAGTAGGTAATTTCTTACCAAATTCAATTCTTCTTCACTCACTAATTCTTGCTGTAATTTCTCAATTTCTTTACGAATTTCAGTCAAGGTCGCTTCTTTCACCTCTTTTCCAACTTCTGTTCCGATGACGAAATAGCCGCTGTCTTTTATTTCACTTAAGTAAGAGCCAATCCCATAGGTGTAGCCTTTATCTTCGCGGATGTTTTTCATCAAACGACTTCCGAAGAAATCACCCAAAATTGTGTTTAAAATTATAAATCCAAAGTAATCTGGATGTGTTTTGTCAAACAAAGTTTTTCCAATACGAATGGCAGTTTGAACAGCATTTGCTTTTTCAACGTGAAAAGTTTCCACTTTATTTTGAAAATTAAGTTTCGATTTTTCTTGTTTTTCGACCGCCCAACTTGAAATGGAATTGGCAATACTTGAAACTTCTTCCTCCTTTAGATCGCCTACTAAAAATACTTTTTTCAGTCCTTTTTTGTAGTTGTTTTCGAAATAGCTAACAATTTCTTCTCGGCTAACGGAATTGTAATCTTCTAGGTTTATCGTTCGGTTATAATTCGTTCCATCGAAAATGAGAGATTGAAATTTACGTTGGGCTAAAAAACTAACTTTTTCTAGGTTGATTTGAAGCTTCTGTTTGCGATCGTTTATTAATTCTTCGACTTCAGTTGAAGGAAAGGTTGCGTTTTCTATCATTTCAAAGAAAATTTTCACAACGGCAGGAAGTTGTTCGTTTAAAGCATAAAACGTAACGATAGCTGTTTCAAATCCAAGGCCGACATCAAAGTAAGCTCCCAAACTATCCAATTCGTTATGAATTTGAGTCGAAGTTTTGTCTTTCGTTCCTGAAAAAAGTAATCCTGATGTTAGGACACTTATAACATTTGAGCCAACTGAAGTTCCCGCTTCGAAATAAAAATCGATTCGCGAAGTAGCATTTGGCACTTTTTTCATCCAATACAAAGGAAGCGTTGGAGTGCATTTTACCAATTCTGGCGTGACAAATGAAATATCAGTTAATTCACCAAGTGAAGGTGGGTTTTTTCTATTCAGCATTGGCAATGGCTTTAACTTTTAAAAGTGAACATCTTTTTTTAATCAATAGGTTTTTAGCAACTTGAATTAGGTGCTTGGATGTTATTTGTTGGTAAATTTCCTGTTCTTCGTTTACACCGTTTGCATCTCCCAACAATTCGAAAAAGCTGAGGTTCATCGCACGATTTAGCAATCCTTGTTCTTGAAATTCTTTGGCAGTTCTTAGTTTTATTTTCAAGCGACTCAATTCCTTTTCAGACAACTCATTTTCTGTCGCTTTTTGCAATTCTTTCCAAAGTGCGTCATCAAAAGCTTCGAAAGTTATTCCTTCGTTTAATTTTCCTGAGATCATAAAAAGTCCTTCGTCGATTGAACCTGTAATGTAAGCATTTATTTCAACTGCTAATTTTTGCTCTTTCTTCAAAGAAATATACAAATTAGAAGATTTTTCACTTCCCAAATAATCGCTTAATAAGTCTGTAATGTAATACTCTGGACTTTTTCGCTCCGCCATTTTAAAGGCGTAGTAAAAAGCATTTGCAGGCACATTTCTTTCAATAGTCAACTCGTGGTATTCGGTTTGAATGGGTTCTTTTGGAAGAATGCGAGGAGGTTTTAATCCTTTGGGAATGGCGCCAAACCAATAATTAACTTTTTCTTTTATTGTTGCTAATTCAAAATTTCCAGCGATACATAAAATCGCATTAGAAGGATTGTAAAACTTAGCAAAAAAGTTTTTTACATCCTCCATTTTTGTTTGTTCGATGTGGCTTAATTCCTTGCCAATTGTTGCCCATTTGTAAGGATGTTCCTTGTAAGCAAGTGGTCGTAATTGCAACCAAACATCGCCATAAGGTTGATTCAAGTAACGTTGTTTGAATTCCTCAATCACCACATTTCGTTGAACTTCCAAGCTTTTTTCCGTGAAGGCAAGCGACAACATTCGATCACTTTCCAACCAAAGCGCAGTGTCTAAATTGTTTGCAGGAAGCACATCGTAATAGTTGGTGATATCGTTGCTAGTGAAAGCGTTACTTTCTCCGCCAGCCATTTGTAATTGTGTATCGAAGTCGCTGATATTTTTGGATCCACCAAACATCAAGTGTTCAAATAAATGCGCAAAACCAGTATGTTCCTCGGATTCATCGCGGGCACCAACATCGTAGAGTGTGTTGACAACCGCCATTGGTGTTGTTATATCTTTGTGAAAAAGAACTTTGAGTCCGTTTTCTAATTCAAACCTTTCAAATTGTATCATTTAAAATTGAAATTTAGGTGTGTTTTGTTCCTTTAATGCTACTTGAAATTCAGCGATAATTTCTTTTACAACTTCGCCAGCAGGAATAATGGTATCAATCAATCCAGCGATTTGTCCGATTTCTAATTCTCCTTCGATTAAATCGCCTTCAAACATACCTCTTTTTGCGCGACCTCTGCCTAATAATTTATTCAAATCGTCAACACTTGCATTTTGTTCGTAGGCATTTTCGAGTTGTTTGAAGAATTCATTTTTCACCAAGCGCACTGGAGTTAATTCTTTCAGCGTCAACATAGTATCGCCTTCTTTTGAGTTAATAACCACTTTTTTGAAGTTCGCATGCGCACTGGATTCGGGTGTTGCGACAAATCTACTTCCAATTTGCACAGCGTCGGCTCCGAGATTCATTGCAGCGAGCATTCCTCGTCCAGTTCCGATACCACCAGCAGCAATCAAAGGAATTTTAATCGCTTTTGCCACCATTGGAATTAAGCACAAAGTTGTCGTTTCGTCTCTACCGTTGTGTCCGCCCGCTTCAAAACCTTCTGCAACTACAGCATCAACTCCAGCTTCTTCTGCTTTTTTAGCAAATTTCACACTTGAAACCACGTGAACAACTGTAATTCCGTGTGCTTTTAAGTGTGCTGTCCACGTTTTTGGATTTCCCGCTGAGGTGAATACGATTGGCACTTTATGTTTGACTATTGTTTCGATGTGTTTGTCGATATCGGGATAAAGCATCGGTAGATTCACTGCGAAAGGTTTATTAGTTGCTACTTTACATTTTTGAATCTGTTGGTCTAAAATTTCGGGATACATTGAGCCGGAGCCAATAATTCCAAGACCTCCAGCGTTTGAAACAGCACTTGCTAATTCCCAACCGGAGCACCAAATCATTCCTGCTTGAATGAGTGGAAACTGAATTTCAAATAAAGTACAGATGCGATTGCTTTCCATAGGTTTAATTTTTTCACGAAATTAGTTAATTACTCAAACATTCTTAATCTATAAATTGGAATGAAATCAAATCTTGATCTTTAAGGATTTTTAGTTGAATTAATTACATAAATAATTAAAGTTGAGATGTACGTAAAAGAATCTTGGCGCATTTTTCATTTTCAAAGTCAACTAAATGCTATTCAAAAATCAAAACTTCTTCCAACATCAAACGGTATTTTTCATTAAAAAAATCATGACCGCATTCAATTTCAATCACTTTATTTTCTTGTTGAATACGTTTTGCAAAAGCGTAAGCCTGCGCTGGACGAATCACTTGATCAAATTTCCCCATGATAATTTTGAATGGGATTTTAAAATAAATTAGTGCTTCTGATATTTTTGTTTCGTTGGGCTGAATTAAACGGAACCCTCTCCAAGTCTTTGATGCACGTTGAAATGTTTCAGGATCTGAAGTTAGGTTTTCCATGAATTGATACACTTTTGGGCGAACTAATCTTAGTTTTTTACCGAGTAAGGCATATTTCATTATTGATTTTGGATCACTTTCCCAACTTTGAAATAACTTCCGAGCCCATTTCCTTCTAGAAGTTCGATTGTAAAAACTGTTATTATCCATTCCATCTGGTGAAATAAGCTGAAGACTTTTGATTCGTTCGGCATAAAGCGGAAATATGGATAACACAAACCTTCCACCTTGCGAAAATGCTAATAAATGAAATTTGTCAACGTTTTCCTTTTTCAATAATAAATCAATCAAACTTTTGAATTCGTTGATTTTTAAGGGATTTTTTTCAATTCGGTTTTCTGGAAAATGCGAATTTCCATGATAAAATAAATGTAGGGAAATTATTGTGCGATTTTCATTGGCTAAAAATTCAAAATCAAAAGGAGATTTACTGTGACCGTGCATACAAAAAATCACTTCTGATCCTGATCCTTTTACAAAGTATTCCAATTGTAAATCTTGGTAATTAATCGTTTTTTGTATCACGGTAAACGTTTTAAATTACTGATTGCCCAACTATTTTCAGTATCTATTTTTAATATTTCTTCGTAATAATAACGTGCTCTTAAATAATCACCTCGATTGTGTGCAGTAAAAGCTTTTGCTGAAAGCTCGTCCACTTTAATGATTTTTAAATTGTCGTTTCCGCAAATTGACGTCTCGTCAAAATATATTGCTTGAAGGTAATAATCTTTTGCCTTTTGAGTTTCGCCTTTTTCATGCCATGAGATTCCTTTTGCGCAATTCCATTGGGCAGACCATGGAGTATAAAAAACTGAAGCAACTGATAAAAGTAATAATGAAATTAAGGCTGATTTTGCAAAACTAGAATAACGACTTTTAAAAAAAGCAACCAATCCACCAACTGTAAAGCCGAAAAATAAAGCGATCGAAGCTACATTCCAACCACCAAATCGATTCATGTATTCACAAAAAGGGATGAACAAAAGCATCGTTACTAAAGCAACATTTTTAGTTACAATTCGAAATCGAATATCAATGAAAGTTTTTGTAAAAATGAATCCAAAAAGCGCATAGTTTACGCCCGAAAGTCCAATCCCAGCATCATAGGAAAAAGCCAATTGAAAAGCTGAACTTATAGTTGAAGCAATTAGACCGAAGAAAAGGAAATATTTAGTCCCAATGCGCCTTTCAACAAAACTACCTAATAAAAGTAAACCGATAAGATTCAGTATAAAATGTCCGATACTATAATGTACAAAACTATTGGAAATAATTCCCCAATATTGAAAACTATAAATATCAATTGCTACTGGAGCACCAAAATAAGTCAGGGTTTCATTTGAAACTAATTCATCATTTTTTAAAAATTGAATCGATGCAAAAACGATTAAACAATACAAAAGAAGGACAAAAGTAAATCGAGCTTGCTTGAAATTTTTCAAAGTTGTAGTCAAGATTTCTTTCATGCTTCAAATTTAATTCAAATATTACTTAACAATCTAATTTTGATTTTAACTTTTCGTATTTCTCTTTGCCCGTTTTTATACTCCTTATGATCAAATCTCAACTTCATTTTCAAATCTTCAATGTTCAATGCTCAAAAGTTGTTTAAAACATTGCTTTTTTTTGGTAGTATTTTAAGCTTTTAAGGTTAAATTTGCGCTCAATTTACGGTAAACAATTGCCTTAAAGAAATGTAAATTGAAACTCCTATGCCAAAAGATTTATCTATTAAATCCGTTCTAATAATTGGAAGCGGTCCAATTGTTATAGGTCAAGCTTGCGAATTTGACTATGCTGGTTCTCAAGCAGCTCGATCTTTAAGAGAAGAAGGAATTGAAGTGACATTGATCAATTCAAATCCTGCGACAATCATGACCGATAAAGTAGTTGCGGATAACATCTACTTGCAACCTTTGGAACCGGAAAGTATTGTCGAAATTTTGAAAAATCATAAAATCGACGCAGTACTTCCAACAATGGGTGGGCAAACAGCTTTAAATCTTTGTATCAAATGCGATGAATTAGGCATTTGGGAAGAATATGGAGTTAGATTAATCGGTGTGGATATCGCTGCTATTGAAATTACTGAAAATCGTGAGGCTTTTCGAGAATTGATGCTGAAAATTGGTGTTGGAATGGCACCTCAAAAAACAGCAAAATCATTTTTGGAAGGAAAAGAAATTGCACAGGAATTTGGTTTCCCGTTGTGTATTCGCCCTTCTTACACGCTTGGAGGGTCAGGTGCATCAATTTTACATGAACCAAAAGAATTTGATAATTTATTAGAAAGAGGTTTGCAATTGTCACCGATTCACGAAGTGATGATTGACAAAGCGCTTTTAGGATGGAAAGAATACGAGTTAGAATTGTTGCGCGACTCAAATGACAATGTGGTTATCATCTGTTCGATTGAGAATTTTGACCCAATGGGAATCCACACTGGAGATTCAATCACTGTTGCACCCGCGATGACTTTATCAGATACTACTTTTCAGAAAATGCGCGATATGGCAATTCTAATGATGCGTTCGATTGGTAATTTTGCCGGTGGATGTAACGTTCAATTTGCTGTTTCTCCGGATGAAAAAGAAGATATTATTGCGATTGAAATCAATCCACGTGTTTCACGTTCATCTGCATTGGCTTCAAAAGCAACAGGATACCCAATTGCTAAAATTGCTTCAAAATTGGCGATTGGTTATCATTTAGATGAATTGAGCAATCAAATTACTAAAACAACTTCAGCGCTTTTTG
>CAMDGP010000035.1 GCA_945897765.1 Chitinophaga pinensis | reverse complement strand
GATTATCACAATTTGTATGGTAGTCAATTTTCACCAAGAATTCACACGAAATACAGCGCATCTGAATTTACAGATATTCGTTTCACTATTGGAAAGGGCTGGCGTGTGCCGAATTATATCATTGATAACATTTCTTTGCTTGCCAACTCCAAACAATGGACTGCACCAAAGGAAACAAAACCAGAAATCTCTTGGAACGCCGGAACTTCCATTGTTCATGAATTTAAATTTGGTGGACAAAAAGCATCAATTAGTATTGATTATTACCACACTCGTTTTACCAATCAATTAGTAGTTGACCGAGACGAAAGTGTAAATGCTATTGTTTTCACTAATCTAGAAAATGCTTCTTATTCGAATAGTTTTCAAGCCGAATTGAGTTTGTCTCCCTTTAAAAATTTCGATGTTCGCTTGGCTTATAAATTCTTAGATGTAAAAGCAGCATACGGTGGTGAAATGCGCCAACAAGTGATGATTCCTAGAAACCGAGGATTTATGAATTTGGCTTATAAAACGCGCAATAAACGCTGGGAATTTGATTTAACTTGCTCTGTTTTTGGAGCGTCACGACTTCCTGTTCAAACAAATAGTGCAGATACAACCCTGATTTTATTCAACACCAAAGGTCAGGTTTATCCGATGATAAATGGACAAATTACTTACATTTATAAGAAATGGAACTTTTATTTGGGAGGAGAGAACTTAACTAACTTCAAACAGCAAAACCCAATCATTGATGCACAAAATCCTTTTAGCAGCACTTTTGATGCTACCAATAGCTGGGGACCAATTATGGGAATAAACGTCTATGCGGGATTAGGATTTGCAATTTTACAACCAAAGAAAAAGAAAAACACAAATAATAACCTTTAAAACACAAAACATGAAAAACTTACTTTTTTTATTCCTTTTTATTCTCATTGGAACTGTTGGATTTTCTCAAAAAGCAGAAAAATCCAAAACCATCATCATTCAAACATCCGCTGAATGTGGCGATTGTAAAGAACGTATAGAAGGAAAATTAAACTACACTAAAGGAATCAAGTTTGCAGAATTGAACCTTGAAAACAAAAAAGTCACGGTTAAATTTTCAACTTCTAAAATTACTGTAACTGAAATTAAACAGATAATTGCTGCTATAGGTTATGATGCAGATGAGGTAAAAGCTACAAAAGAAGCTGTTGAAAAATTACCACTGTGTTGCCAACCTGGCGGAATGAAACAGTAAATTACTTCAAAATCAACATCTTTCGAAAACTAATTTATTTTATGACTAAAATAAGGTGGAGTCTATTGCGTTTAATTTTTTTACAGCTGAAACCAAACTTCTTCTTTTTAAGTTTAAAACAATGGTTGAAAAACCCTGCAATAATAGATAGTAAAGTGATAAAAACGTTAATAAACGTAGAAAATCTAGATGATTAGCCACAAAAAAATAATGGTTCCAAAGGCTTGTGCTCTTTTACTTCAGATTATGTATGTTAATTTAACCCCACCTCAAATTAAAATTAACCCTAGTTCCTTTTAATATTCAAAGCATTAATATTTTCTATATTTGTACAATAGCCTTTTTTGAGTTAATATGTTCAACTATTTCGTCTTCTTTTTCACACTACTATTTGCGTTTTTAACAGGTTGTAGTATAGAGAAAGCTAATAAAAGCTACAAAAATGAACTCATCATCGCTTCCGATTTTTTAAAATCTAAAGACACCATTTTATTTAGAAAATATTCAAAGGCAAATAATATTCGCGTAAAAATCAGATTTCTTAGTTCAGATTCTATTCGTAAAAGTTTACAAAAAGATGATTTTAACACCAACTTTGATCTCGTTTTTGTAAAATCTTTACAGTCCGTCAAAAACTTAAAGCCCGTTGTTTTTCATCATTTATCTCGAAGTTTTATCAGAGAATCCCTTTTCAATTTTAGAGCATTTCAGAATAACTCTTGGCTTACAGTTGGACTCGACCCTTATGTGTTTTCATACGTTCCTGATACTTTAGAGGTTCCAACAAGCTATAAAGACCTAACCAAAAAATTCAATTATAGTTCTTTAAATCCTGGTGAAAATGCTGTTTTGTTGGCAAATGTGAAACACCTATCAAAAAAGAAACCAAGCTATTATTCAAACTGGAAAAAATCATTTGAAGGGAATTATATCCCTTTTAATCCTGGAACCGATAGTTTGCCTTCAAAACAATTTTTATTGCTTAAATGGTCCCAGTATTTAGAAAATTCTATCTTAAAAAAGAATAAAAAAAGAAAAGTTAGTTACGTTTTAACTAATTCTGACCTTTATGCCGACAGGAAATGTATTGCTGTTGTTTTACAATCAAAAAACTTTAAAAACGCTTGTCTTTTTTTAAGCTTCTTACATACTAAAAATAATAGTTGTTCTTTCTTTGAAAAACTGGGCGTAATTCCATTTCGATCGAAAAACCAACCTTACGTATATGAAAAGTTTCGTGGGATTAGAATTTTAACAATTAGCGAAGACTCACTTTTAATGAATTTATAGTCTGCTTTTTAACAATTTACGGCACTGTTTTTGGTAAAATCACTTCTATGAATTCACTATTATCTATCATTTCGGGTATCCTCCTTTTTTTCGCTACAACAATTGAAGTTCCATACAATTCGATTCAAAAAGCGATGTCAGCAAACGACGCAAAAGCAATTGTTCAAATGGGAAAAGATAAAGTTTTGCTCAATATTCTCGGTAAAGAAGGCGCTTACAATCACACACAAGCAGAAATGGTACTTAATGAATTCTTCACAAAAAAACCAAAAGGAACATTTACATTTGTTTTTAAAGGTAAAGAAACTACAGATGGTGCTTTTACTATTGGTAAATACACCTTAGGTAAAGAATCTTATCGCACAACTTTTCATTTTCGAGCGGAAAAATCTGAAGCAAAAATGGAAAGTCTCACCATTGAAAAAGAATAAAGTTAACTTTTTCGTTATCTGTTTTTATTCCTGATTTTTAGATTTTAATTTCATCTGTAAATCGAGGTTGATTCAAACCCCTTAATAAACACAAGTTTAAATAAAAATAAGAAATATTTATTAAAAAAAACAAACTATAGAAAAAAACTATATAAACACCTTAAACAACCTTTAATAAATCGTTTTTAAGAAGGTTTTAATTTAAAAACAGGGTTGTCTTTAAATTTAAGTCTGTTTGGTTCTAAAATCGCTTTAAATTGCGTTTTATCTCCCTAAATAAATCAAAAGTATAGAAACATCGCTTGGGGTGATACCAGAAACACGTGAAGCTTGTCCGATTGTAGCTGGTTGAATGTTTGTTAGTTTTTCAACGGCTTCCGAACTCAAACTTTTTAATTGCTTAAAATCAACATCAGCAGGAATTTTAACCTCCTCTAATCTTATCAATTTTGCTGCTTGTTCTTCTTCACGTTCGATATATCCTTCATACTTTAATTGAATTTCTGTTTGCGAAACAATTTCAGGATGTATGGCTTCCATCAATTTAGCTGCTTCATTGGCTTCTGGAGAAACATTTAAAATATCCTGCAATAAAATATGTGGACGAGTAATTAAACTAGTTAGTTTAACCTGTTGAGTAATTAACGCAGATTCCTTCTCTGTTAAGACAGTATTTATTTGTTCTGGTGTAACTCCTATCTGCCTAAATTGTTTCTTTAAAGTATCTGTTCCCTGAATCTTTTTGTTTACGTGTTCTAGATCTTCATCAGACACAATTCCTATTGCGTGCCCAAGTGGAGTCAAACGAATATCAGCATTATCTTGACGTAATAAAATACGATACTCTGCCCTACTCGTAAACATTCTATAAGGTTCTTTAGTGCCTTTCGTAATTAAGTCATCAATCAAAACACCAATATAAGCTTCATTACGATTAAGAATGAATGCGTCTTTATTATTGTTTTTTAAGTGTGCATTTATCCCAGCCATTAATCCTTGACAACCAGCTTCCTCATAACCGGTTGTTCCATTAATTTGTCCTGCAAAATAAAGGTTTTCAATTAACTTGGTTTCTAACGTATGTTTTAACTGTGTCGGAGGAAAATAATCGTATTCGATAGCATAACCAGGGCGAAACATTTTAACATTTTCAAATCCAGGAATAGTTTTCATTGCTGAAAACTGTACCTCTTCAGGTAACGAGGTGCTGAATCCATTAACATAAATTTCTACTGTATTCCATCCTTCTGGTTCTACAAAAATCTGATGACGATCTCTTTCAGCGAAACGATTTATCTTATCTTCAATACTAGGACAATATCTAGGGCCAGTGCTTTTAATAGAACCATTAAACATAGGTGAGCGATCAAAACCCGTGCGCAATAATTCGTGCGTTTGTGGATTGGTGTATGAGATGTGACACGACAATTGCCGCTTTAATGCTTCTGTTTTACCGTAACTAAATTTTGAGGGGTTTTCGTCACCTGCTTGTTCTTCCATTTTAGAATAATTTAAAGAACGACCATCAACTCGTGGTGGTGTTCCTGTTTTCATTCTTCCTGCTTCAAATCCAAGTTCAATTAAATCTTCTGTAATTCCAGTCGAAGCACGTTCTGCTGCCCTTCCTCCACCGAATTGTTTTTCTCCTAAATGAATTAAACCATTTAAAAATGTACCATTTGTAAGAATAACAGATGTAGTATAAATTGGCATTCCAATACTGGTTTTAACACCAATTACTTTATTTCCTTCAACGATTAAACCGGTACACATGTCTTGCCAAAAATCAACGTTTGGATTTTGTTCTAACAAATAGCGCCATTCAGCAGCGAAAAGCATTCGATCGTTTTGTGTACGAGGCGACCACATTGCAGGTCCTTTCGACATATTTAGCATTCGAAATTGTATAGCACTCTTATCACTCACAATTCCAGAACCACCACCAAGTGCATCAATTTCTCGAACAATTTGTCCTTTTGCTACACCACCCATTGCTGGATTACAGCTCATTTGAGCAATTGTATTCATATTCATTGTAACCAACAAAACACTACTACCCATCTTCGCAGCAGCATTTGCCGCTTCACAACCAGCATGTCCTGCACCAACTACAATTACATCGTATTTTCCTAACATATTTTTTGTTTCACGTGAAACAAAATTAACCCTTATTTATAGATTTGTTTCACGTGAAACATGTTTGTCTAAATAGTAAGTTTCTTTTGTTCGCATTAATTGTTCTTCTTTTTTAGATTTGTCTTTATACCCACACAAGTGTAACACTCCGTGGAAAACGACTCGACATAATTCATTAAACTCTGTAACATTAAACTTATTCGAATTATCTAATACTCTATCATAAGAAATAAACAAATCCCCTGAAATAAAGTTTGATTCAGTATAATCGAATGTTATTATATCAGTGTAATAATCATGATTTAGGTGCGTCTTATTCATCTCCAATAAATATTCGTCTGTAACAAAAACTACCGTAATGTCCCCTTCATTAAATCCTTCTGTTTCTATCAAATCAGAAAGACTAGAAACAAAAAATTCCGGTTTAAAGTCCGGAATTTCAATATCTAAAAATTCAAACTCTATCATTTGGAAAAATAAATATTTACACTATTTCCTTGACCATCAAACTCAACCTCATCAGCTAAATTTCGCATTAGGAAAATTCCTCTTCCACTTTCTTTTAATAAATTCTCGGGTGCAGTTGGGTCTGGTAAAGAATTAAAATCAAAACCTGTGCCTTCATCTTTAATTCTAAAGCAAAACTCCAACTCTTTATCACCAACAGCAACATCAACAAAAAGATTTGAATTCGCTTCATTTCCGTGTTGAATCGCATTGTTAACAGCTTCTGTTACTGCAATTAGAACATTACCGTAGGCATCCTCTTGAACACCAAGGGTTGCACAAACTTTATCGATTAAATTTTCAACTTCAACTAATGAAGCGAGATCAGAGGGTAACTTTACCTGCTCAATTATCGTAAATCCTTCTTTCATAAATAGTTATAACAAAAAGTAACTAATTCTGATTGAAATATTGATTCGCTTTATCCTTAAAATACTTTCTGTAATTCGGATCTATTGAACGCAACAATTCAACTTGTTTCAATTTTTCCTTGTTATACTCTTCAAATATAATTTTGTTACCATTATTTATATCTTTTCCTGATTTTGATTCTCTTTTCTCTTCAAAACCACGTTCAAGCAAGGCTTTTTCACTTTCCAGTAATCGAGTGAGAATATCACGTTGACGATTAACTGTTTCTCTATTTATTGATTTATTAATCAAGCTTCGTTCCTGTTCCTCTAATTCTTTAATTAATGGATTTAGTTTATTACCCAACCCTTTTCCTTCTTTATTTAATTCACTTCGCATCTGCTCCAGTTTTTGACGAATAGCAGTTTGTTCAGCAGCCATCTTTGCAATTTCTTTATTTCCTAAACCTAACATACTTTGACCAGAATTTCCTGGTTTTCCTCCAGGCTTATCACCCGGCTTGTCACCTGGTTTATCTCCCGGTTTTTCACCACCCGGATTTGGACCTTTCTGCATTTGCTCCAATTGCTTTTTTAGCATTTCTTTCATATCTTGATTAGACATTTGAGAACCGGGCTTTGGTCTTCCTTTTCCTGGTTTATCACAACTGCCACTTCCCTCTTTCTCTGATTGCATTTGTGATTGCATTGACTGCAAAGCCTCATTTAAAAGTAACGCAAGATTATTGTAAGAAGTCATAACTATCTGTTGGTACTTTGATAATTCTTTCTTCTTGTGGTCGTCTATTGCTTCAATACTCCTTGAATGATTCGATTCAAGCGTATTAAGCTCTTTATCTACAAAAGAAGCTATTTTAGGTTGACGTTTAGCTAATGCTAATAAACTGTCTTTTACAATCTTTGTATCATCAATTATTCTTCGTTGGCGTTTTCCAAGTTTCGTATAAGAAGGATCATTCAAATTAACGCGAGAAAAACGATTCATATTTTCTTCTTGATCAAAACTGAGAATCATTAAACTTTCAAGGATTGCTCTAAGAGAATCAATGTCTTCTTCCTCTTGTTTCTTATTAGATTTCTTTTGATTCTTATCCAATTCATCTGCCATTTCTTTCATTCCATCAGCTGCTGATTTTTGCTTATCACCAGCTTTTTTATCCTTACCACTTTCCAGACTTTCTTTGGAGTCTTTCATTTCCTCAGAAATCTTATTTTCCTGCTCTTTAGTATCACTAAGCTCCATCGGATTAGCTAACTCCTTATTCAACTCTTTTAAATCGTTTAAATCCTTCTTTAAATCATCAAACTTCTTATTTAAATCCTCTTGTTTCTTACTTGCTTGTTCTTTCGTTAATTCTTTATTTTCAATTTCTTTCTTTAGCTTTTCTTGTTCTTTAGCTAAATCCTTTAACTCCTTTTCAATATCATCAACTTTTTCGTTAACCTGAAGACGTTTAAGCATTTCTAAACTTCGGTCCAATTGCTTTTTCATGTCTTCAGCAGACTGATCCAATTGTTCCATCTTTTCTTTCACTTCTTGCTTGTCATTCTTTTCTAATAATTTTTCTAAATCATCTAATAACTTACGCAATTCATCATCCATCAAATCTTCCAAAAGCTTTTCAATCATTTCTTGCTTTTCCAGAATCTCTTTATCCATTTCAGAAAGCTGATTTTTTTCCTGCGTGCTTTGATCCATTTGCTCCTTAATATCTTGCAATTTCTCCACTAAATTCTTTTGTTCTTCTTGGAGCTGGTTAACTTGATTCATTTTATTCCAATCAGAAGATTTAGAATTCATCGCTTCTTTTTTCAATTTCTCTACTTTCTTCTGAAACTCTTCTGTTTTCTTAAGAACATCATTCAAGTCTTCTTTCGTTTTTTCTTGATCAACCTCACGTTGGTCATTTAACTCAGTGAGGGTTGGTAGTTGATAAGTGTAAGTTTGACTTCTCGTTGACTTACTACCGTTAACTCCATCATTATCATTTACAACAAAATAATATTCAATCTTATCTTTCAACTTCAATTCTTCTCTACTAAAATCAACACCAAAATCAAATTGAGACTGTGTTGTTGAAAGATTCCTAACTAATATTCTATTCTCACGTTTTTGTCCATTTTCAGTTTTTACTTCGTAAACAAAGTAACACGATTTTAATCCATAATCATCTTCTAATTGACCTTTAAACAAACGTAGAACTTTTGCAGTACTATCAATAGTTTCTAATACATAAATACTTGGATAAGAATCATTTATAACAGTAATAGACGATGAAATTGAATCCACTTTATTAGTAAATCTATTCGTAAGGCTGAACTTTAATTTAGAATTCACTTTGAATTTATCAGAAACTCTAAAACCAAACTCTGAAGTGTACCAAACTTTACCATTCCACTTGATATCAACCTTTTTCGTGTTTTTGGTAATTACATTCCAAATAATTTCAGTTCCCTCGGGTACTACCAAATCTCCTGCATTTTTGATCGTTTCATTTTCTTTGTTTAAATAAGCTGGATAATTCAGTTGAGCTTCCATTTTACCAACCACCGACTTACCAGTTACACTAATCTTAAACGGACCACTTTCATATTCATTTGCAACAAAATAAAAATTAGAAGACGATTTAGGTTTTCTAATAAAAGACTTGAAAACATTTTTCGATTTTCGTTCCATTAAGAAACGTCCATTTTCACAAACCAAGTAAACTTTATCTGGAAGAAAATTTCCTTTCAAGGTTAACTCAATCGGAACATCTTCCCCTTCCTCTACTTGTAAACTTTCACTATTCACATTAAAAGAAAAAGGAGCTTCTATTTTAAACTCTTTATTATAATTTACTACACGTTCGGCTCCCTGAGTTAAAAGTGAAGGAACAAAAATTCCAATTGCCATTAAGACTAAAACCAAAGGAGCAAGATATTTCAGGTATTTTTTATTGTCAGAAATATCTATGGCAGAAGCAAAAGGTATTGTTATCAACTGAACTGAGCGCTGCTGAACACTTGCATTCAATAATTCGATGTTTCGTTCATTATTTTGAATAGCATCTTGAAGTTGTAGTGTATTTTTTAGTCGATCAGAAATTTCAGGAAAAAAATTGCCGATAATTTCAGAAGCTTGATAGTGATTGATTCGAGCTCCAAAAGCGTACAATTTACTAATGGGAATTAAAATATACTTAAACAAAATGAGTAAATTTGCCCCAAGAAAACTAAAAAATAAGATTGCTCTTGTTGGTGAACCAAATCTTCCCAAATACTCCAAAGAAGTTGTGAGAAGAAAGGAAAATAACAAAATTCCAACAAAAAAGAACAAACCTTTAACGATTTCATTCTTGTAAAACTTACGAATGAAAGAGTCGATTTGATCCAATAAACGTTCGAATGAACTATTCATAGTTTGCTAATTTAGAATATCTTGTGAAAGCTTTATACCTATTAGGAAATTTTAACGCTGATATAAAAGTAATTCAAAATTCCCAAACCGTCGATTTTTAAACTTTTCTCTAATAAACTATTATAAGTTTTTTAAAAAATTAATTTAAAAGAAATTAGTTGTTGTTATTAAGGTTGTTCATTTGTGTATAGAAAAATTGATCTTTACTTGCGTTTAAAATTTTTAAAAAAGAAGCCTTGGTTGTTAACAATAAGAAAGTAGTTTAAGCACTTTTAAAACAGTAAGTTAAACACTAATTAACAATTTAATCATTTTTAATTAACATGGATAAATAAAAGTGATTGTTAATAATGTTTTGGTGTATAAACTGTGTTGAAATCACCCAAAAAAAGTGACTAACTTTTATTGTCAATTCATTTCTGTTTTGGTTTGCAATAATAAATTTAAAAAGCAAGGATTATTTTCAATAAGTTATAAACGGATATTAACAATTACCCGACAAATAGTATTCAAAACTCATTTTTCAAAACGTAGTAAATACAAACCTTTATGAAATCAAAAAAACTCGTTTTGTTTATAAATACGTTGAAATGTGGATAAGGAATTTTCTATTCTGATTTTGGAAAAGAAGTGATATTTATCTCGTTGTGGGTAATTAAATTGCGAATTGCGAACGGCAGAATTGTGAGCTTTTTTCACTGATGATTTTGGAAAAGAAATGGTATTAATCTTGTTGGAGGTGATTTAATTGCGAATTGTAAACGTTGTTCTCTAATAATTTTGGAAAAGAAGTGGTATTTTAAGTTCGCAATTACTAAGTGTTATGGCAATCCGTTTGCAATTTGCAATTATTTGGTTCGCAATTATTTCTCTTTCTCCTTCTTCTTCACTTCTCTATCATTTACCAAAACGAATCTTGCGCTCAAGAAAATATTGTTAGCCGGGAAGTAATTTGTTGAACTTTTGCGCATTGGAAACAAAAATTGATAGCCTGTTTGTAAATGAATTTGCCAAACCTTATATCCCAAAACAGGAGAGAAACCGAAACGGTATTGTTCAAAATTTGTACGAGCACACAAAGTTGCGCCATAAGTCAAACTAATGTTGTCTTTACGAAACCAATAACCCATATCGTAACCTAAAATTGGGTTCCAATTCGAAAAATCGTATGAATAATTGACACCGAAGTGAAAGGCATTTGTTGATGGTGATTTTAATTTTCCTTGTTTGCATTGACGTTCCATTCCTATTTCCCCGGCATAAAAACGTCCACTTTGAACACCAAAATAAGGTCCTGTTTTGACAATTGTTTTTTCAATTTTCTTATCTCCAAAAAGCTGTGCACTTAGTTG
Source organism: Chitinophaga pinensis (assembly GCA_945897765.1). Taxonomy (GTDB): domain Bacteria; phylum Bacteroidota; class Bacteroidia; order Flavobacteriales_D; family Crocinitomicaceae; genus UBA952. The sequence continues at coordinate 2,080 of CAMDGP010000035.1, read as the reverse complement.
GAAATCAACCAAACTAAAAAGAATAAATAAGCTATTTATCGTATTTCTCATGAATTTCAATTACTGTTTTAACGTCTTGTGCATCAATTCCTAAGCTATCTGCAATTTGTCTTGCTCTTTGAACTTCATCATAAGTCATTTTTGCTTCGTTGGCTGTTTGCTGAATCTCGATAACGTTAATGAGTTCGGTATGTTTCACTCCGGGAAGCGAATATTTCAGAACACCAGTATTCAATGCATACATAAATGAATTTTCTTTGTTTGATTTCTTAATTATCTTCTCCTCTTTATCAAAGGAAACCAAGAACACCAGAATACAAGCCGTCAAATAAAGCCATTTAAAAACACCAAGTGTAGCCCCAACCACTTTGTTAAAAGCGGATAATTGTGCGATTTTTAACACTTGCTCAAGTGCTTTTCCTCCAAAATAAACCATTGCCCCCACCAATAAAAACAACACAATGAAACTAATCGCTGGCATATATGAATGTGCTTCTTTGCCAAATCCCATATACTTTGAAAATTTATCCGAAAAGTTAAAAGCAGCATACAAACCAACAACAAGTGCTAAAATCGTAAAAAGTTCCATAATAAACCCTTTTTGAAAACCTTTCCAAGCGCCATAAAGCAAGGGTAATATCAGAAGAATGTCTAAAAATTCCATGACGGAAAAATAAGGTGATTTTTAATAGAAAAACAGACCGACGATATTTCTTCTAAACATTTTTTTGTCAGTTAACAATTTAGTTGTTATTCTTGTGATATGCTGATAAATCCATACAACGACGAATATTTTATGAAACAAGCCTTGCAAGAGGCAAAAAATGCATTTGAAGAAGATGAAGTTCCTGTGGGCGCAGTGATTGTTTGTAAGAATCAAATTATCGCACGCGGACTTAATTTAACAGAAACCTTAACTGATGTTACTGCTCACGCTGAAATTCAAGCCATCACCGCAGCAGCACAATATTTAGGTGCAAAATATTTGAAAGAATGTACGCTTTATGTAACTGTTGAACCTTGTTGTATGTGTGCAGGTGCTTTGTTTTGGTCACAAATAGACAAGGTTGTTTTTGGTACGCGCGATGAAAAAAGAGGAGCAGGAACAGTAGGTAAAAGTTTATATCATCCTACAACTTTAGTTGTGAATGGTGTTTTAGAAAAAGAATGTGCTGATTTGATGAAGGAATTTTTCGGAAAGAAAAGGAAATGACTAAATCAATTTTTTGATTGCAATAAAAACAAATTATAAGCTTGAAAAACAAGTGTTTAACCGAAGTGAAATCTATTTAGTTAATGTTAGCGAACTAAATTGTCCTTGAATTTCTAGTTTTTCACTTCTTTCTCTTAAAAACGGGTACTGTTGAGCAAGGTTCGCCATACATTATAGAAAGTACAACGGGTTGTAATTTATTCAACAAAGTCACCATTGCAAATTCTGGACAACTGATATCGCTGCAACCTTTAATAATTATGCGTTTTTCCTTGTAATTTTCCAAATCTAAACCTTGAATATTTTCAGCAATTAACTGTTTTTCAAGGTCTGATTTATTTCCAACGACTATTGTTTTTGCGTTACCAACCAATGCGGAAGCTACTAACATAAAAGCCCACGTTGGCACAATTGCGTCCGCAGAACAATGAATAAAAACAGCTTTTTCGGTATATTTTGACCAATCTTCAGATTGAATCCAAGCACGGAAATCTTTTTCTCGAAGTACAAATCCTTGCCATAATTGATTAGCCAAATCAATTTCAATTATTTCAGTTGTCGGTTTAAAATCAGCCAAATCCATTTGCATTAAACCGCTTTCTTTGACTTTGTTTTTGATTTCTTCCATGTTACAAAAGTACTGACTAGTTGAAAACAAACGGTTGTGTTATGTTTTATTTTGAAGTTTTTAAAAAAACAAAGCTTAAAAAGACTTTTGTTTGATAATTGACTTATAATCAGCTCAATTTGAGTATTACTTATAATTTGTTTTTGATCAAGCAAAAAATAATTTAATTTTCATCCTCACCTGCAGGAACTTTGAAAGAATTATTTACTTCTGGGTGCGTGATTTCTCCACCTGTTTGA
>CAMDGP010000034.1 GCA_945897765.1 Chitinophaga pinensis | reverse complement strand
AAAAAGTATTTATTTAAGAAAACACATAGTTTCTTTGATGTTCAAATTTTCAATTTAGTTATTTAAAATTCTATCTTCTCCTCTTCCTTAATTCTTTTCTTAAAGCTCTTAGTTTCTTTTTCATTAATTTTCTCATTGCAGGAGATTGGTGTTTTATATGGTCTTTGTAGCGTTTTTCAATAGCTTTTCTTTTATGTTTTTGTTCTTTTCTCAATTCTTTTTGCATTGTCCGTTTTGCTGAATTGGAATAAGCTTTACGATTGGATTTACAACTCAAAATCACAAGTAATGAAATAAAAACAATAAATAATCGTCTGTAATGTGTTTTCACTTTGTAATTTTACACCATGAATTTAAAGGTTGCTCTTATTTCTTTTACTCTAATTATCTTAAGTGGTTGCATAAAATACAATCAAACTCCAGTTCCAAACATTCCGTTTGACATTACGATCGATTTAAATCTGCCTTCTTATGATGCCTTAAATGGCACGGGAGGTTGGGCTTATGTCAATGGAGGATCGCGAGGAATTATTGTTTACAGAAGAGCTATTGATGAATTCGTAGCTTTTGATAGACATTCACCAGCAGATAAGGAAGGTTCTTGTGCTCAACCCCTTTTTCCAACCTTAGATAATTTTTTAATATTAAAAGATACTTGTTACAATGCTACTTTTTCACTTTATGACGGTTCGCCAATGTCTGGAAGTGATTTTCCATTAAGACAATATCAACTTAACTATAATGGAAGCAATTTATTAAGAATTTACAACCAATAAAAAATGAACGAGGTTAACGTAACAATTATTGACAGAGAAGGTGTTTCTCATGAGCTTGTTGGTCCAACTGATATGAATATGAATATCATGGAACTTTGCAAAGCGTATGAATTACCTGTGCTTGGAGAATGTGGAGGAATGGCAATGTGTGCTACCTGCCAATGCTATTTGGAATCCGACACTGCACTTTCAGAACAAAGTGACGCGGAATTAGATATGCTCGATCAAGCATTTTTCGTGAAACAAAATAGTAGATTGGGATGTCAAATTTACTTGTCTGAAGAAGTTGAAGGAATTGTTTTGCGATTAGCGCCTGAAAATAATTAATCTCTTTTACTATTTAATAACAAACCGCCATCCATTCGAATGGTTGTACCTGTAATCCATTTTGATAAATCACTTAATAAAAACGCAATCGTATTAGCAACGTCTTGTGGTTCACCTACTCCTAAAGGGTATTGAGAAATAAATTTTTCAAAATCAGCTTCGTCATAAGCGCTTTTGGTTTGCTCAAACATTTCTGTTTTTACTAGAGCAGGAGAAACAATGTTTGCTCTTATTTTCATTGGTGCATTCTCTAAGGCAAATGAGCGTGCGAAAGATTCCAATGCAGATTTACTTGCAGAATAAAGTGAACCTCCCATGTATGGAAATTCAGCTGAAATGGAAGAAATAAAAACGACGGATGCGCCTTGATTCAACTTCTTTGATTTAAGTATACCAGAACTTAAAAGAATCGCACTGTTTAAATTGATTGAAAAAAGATCATCAATGTGTTTCTGTTTAATGAATTTTATTGGAAAAGGTTGAATCTTTCCTGCGCAATGAACGAAACCATCAATTTGAGGGAGTTCTGAAATCAATTGCTGTAATTCAGTTTCATTCGTTAAATCGGCAAGAATAATTTTTGAACGAGAACTCATTTCCGAAAAAACAGAAATAAGTTTTTCATTTGAACGAGCTGAAAGAATAACGTTTGCTCCAAGTTCATCGCAATATTTTGCCAAACAAGCTCCTATTCCTGAAGATGCACCAGTTACTAAAATGGTTTTTCCTTTCAAATTAAGCATATTCAATCATTTTAGTTTTAACATCCGAAAGATTTAACAAAACAGTTGCCCATGAAAAACCAACTCCAAAACCAGAAAGTAAATATTTATTGTTTCCGACTAAAACTTGATGTGACAATTCTTTACAAATCGTTAAAGGTATCGACGCTGAACTTGTATTTCCAAAATAATCTATAGATAATGGCACTTTTTCAATTTCAATTCGAAGTTTTTTACGAACGCTGTCATTGATTAATTTATTCGCTTGATGAAAGACGAAATAATCTACCTTTTCAATTTCTTGATTTGAAAAATTTAATAGTTCTTTAATGGATGGCGCAACTTCTTTTAAAGCGAAATTGAAAACTTCCATTCCATTTAATTTCAAATGCTTTTTCGAACGAATAATTCCAGGTTCAATTTCAATTGTTTCATCTTCCATTGTTCCATAAGGATGTCTTGAATGACCGTGTTCTATTATGATTGCTTCTTTCCCTTTGCCATCTGAAGCCATTGAAAAAAAGCAACTTTCAGCGAATGAATCAAATTCTAGAAGCGTTGCCGTACCTGCATCTCCGAATAACGGAAAAGTACTTTTGTCCTCGTAATTTGTGGAAATGGTTGATTTATCGCCAGCCAATAAAAGCACTTTTTTTATATTTCCACTTTGAATAAAATGTGATGCAATTGAAAGGCCATAAACATATCCCGAACAACCTAAATTGACATCAAAAGCCATCGCATTCGTTGGAATCCCCAACCGATTTTGCAATATTATCGAAGTTGCTGGTAAAAAATAATCAGGTGATTGAGAAACAAATAACACCAAATCAATTTCATCTTTACAATTCAAATCTTTAAGTAGTTGACTTGCTGCTTCGAAACATAAATCCGAACAAGTTGTAGTTTCAGAGGCGACTCTTCTCTCAATTATTCCTGTTGTTTTAGTGAAAAGTTGACGTTCTTGTGGAGAAATCCATTCGTAATCTTGCGTTCGTTCAATTTTAGAAGGAACACAGGTATAAATCGCTTTAATTCTTGTATTTTCAGTTTTTAAGAAAGCCACTATGCCTTTTTAGATGCTAATAAATCGTATAAATCTTGAATCGTATTTAAAGCACGCAATTCTTCTCCTGTCAACAACACATCAAAATGATTATCAACCAATGCAATTAAAATTAATGCATGCATACTGCTCCAACCTTCCATTTGACGAAAAGATGTTGTTGGTTCTAACGTTCCTTGTTCGACTTCATCAAATTCTTCTTCAATTATTGATATAAATTCTTGAATATTCATAAATCAAAGTTATTAAAAAATTAAATACAAATCAAGCCCATTCAACAATCGTTCCTCCCCAAGTATAACCAACACCAAAACCCAATAGCATAACTTTGTCTCCTTTCTTTAATTTCCCTTCAAGTTGCGCATTTTTTAAAGCGATTGGAATACTGCATGAAACGGTATTTCCAACGTTTTCGTAATATTCATAAAACTTCTCTTTAGGAATTTTACATTTTCGTTGCAATGCTGAAAGAATGAACTTACTTGCCTGATGAAAAACGAACAAATCAATTTCTTCGAATTTAAGGTTGTTTTTTTGTAATGTCTCTTCCAATAAGGTAGGAACTCTTTGTAAAGAAAAACGTGCGATTTCTAATCCATTCATTTCCATTTTTCCGTGCGCTAAGTACTCAGGTTCATCTTTGTATTTTTCTATCCATGTTTTGTCAATTGGCGCACGTGTTGAGCCTCTTTCAACAATTAAATTCTTAGCTCCTTCTCCATCATTTCCAAATACAAATTTCCCAATACCTTTCTGTTCGGTGGCTTGAATTAAGGTTGCAGCTCCAGCATCACCAAAAATACAACGCAAATCAAAATCTTGGGAATGAATAACAGAAGTAGGAATATCTGACACCAATAATAAAACGTTAGTTGCATTACCAGAAACAAGCATAGCATTAGCTATACTTAATCCATAAATATAACCGGCACAACCCATTGGCATATCAATGCAACCACAATTTTGATTTAATCCCAAACGATAATGTAAAACACTAGATGAAGTTGGAGCTTTATAATCTAAACCTTCTGAACAAAAAATTAAAAAGTCAATTTTGTTTTTATCAAAATTAGGGAATTCATTTAAGAAAGATTCTGCTGCTTTAAAAGACAAATCTGATCCTGTTTCAAAAGGTTCACGGATAAATCTGTTTTTTATTCCAAAAGTCTTAAAAATAAATGCTTCGTCTTTATCTGGGAATATTTTTATTAAATCACTATTGTTTAATTCCTGCTTAGGAAAATGAATCGAAATATTACTGATTTTAGATGATTTCAAACTATTAATTTATTTACTAAGTTATCAAAAAAAAGAATATTCCATTATTTTTAAAAAAAAATAGCTTTGGTTTGAACAAAAATCATTTAGAAGGCAACTTTTTTGTATTTTCGGCGTCAAAAGACTAAAATAAAATTTAAATATGAAAGTAATTGCAATTTCATTGTTTTGTTTATTATCAGCTTCTTTATTTGCCCAGTTAAAACCAAAAAGCGAATTAAAGAAAATTGTAGCCGAACAACCAGTCAATTCGAATGATTCACAAACAATTTATATACGAGAATATTTTATTAATCCAGACAAATTAATAAGAGCATTTGTATCAGGTGTTATCCCATCTGATTTTCCTAAATTCGATGCTTCAAAAAGTGAAAACGAAAATCGTGAACTAGTAAGGGTATGGGCTAAAGCTAATAAAAGTCTCATTCGCGAAAAACATTGGTCAAAAATTGAAAAATAATTTATGAAGAAAATATTAAACATTTTGTTCTTTTTAGGGTCTGTAAACTTTGCTAATAGTCAAGCAAATAACATTTCTTCATTGAAATACGGCACGAAAAAAGAGATAAATACATCAAAAAAAGAGAGAGTGGTTTCTGGTAAATATATTATTAAAGAAGCGAAATTGAAAACATTCTTTATTGGTGAATTAATTCCAATTACATTCCCTCCTTATGATTATTCAATTAATTATCAAGAAAATAAAACGATAATTAAAACTTGGTTGAAAGCTAATCAATCATTAATTAAACCAGAAGAAGTTCAAAGATATAAAAACAGAAAAACTGAGCCTTTTAAACTCAAATAACAGATATGAAAAAAATCGTTAAGTTTTCACTAATTATTTTAGTATTTATTCTGAATAACAATTTGTTATCACAAAGTTCTTGTAATACTGCTGCACCATTTTGTACAAATCAAAATTATAATTTCCCAAATACCACGGGCGTAGCGGATCAAGGACCTATAGGATGTCTTGATGGGACTTCAACTGGAGCGCCAAGCACGCCAAACCCTGTTTGGTATTACATGGAAATTGCTAATCCAGGAAATATGACCATTGACATATCACAAACAGACTTTTCCGGTACGGGCATAGATGTTGACTTTATACTTTTTGGTCCCTATTCAAGCCTTCCAAATGCTTTGACTTACTGTGGGAATATAGGTACAGCAACAACTGGTTCTAGTACAAATACAATCATCGATTGTAGTTATTCTTCAAACGCAACCGAATCGGCAACTATTCCAAATGCTCAAACAGGTCAAGTTTATTTAATGATGGTAACTAATTTTTCAGACCAAGGTGGTTATATTAATTTCACATCTTCTGGATCAGCCACAACTGACTGCTCCATTGTTCCGCCTTGTACCGCAGATGCAGGGACTTACAATTTAACTGTAAATAATGCACCAGTTCCAGTAGGGACTGTGATTAACGCTTGTCAAAATGATTGTATAGGTATACAATCAAATGGTGATTATGTTTTACCGCCTGCTAATTGTGGACAATCGGAGTTAATGTATGCCATTTTTACTTCAGCACCTCCAACAACCTTTCCAAGTGGAGACTTTTCAACTTATCCTGGATTTACTGGTTTATTTTGGACTGGATCTGATTTCAATGATTGTAACAATACAACTTCTCCTTTAAATGATGCTATTAATTTGCCTCAACTTGCCGCAGCAACAACATTTTGGTTTGTTCCTGTAACTGTTGATGATGGGGATAATGATGGATTAAATAGTGGTGCATGCCCCGGAATGGATGTTGATTTAAATGGAGATGGTTGTTTCGATACTGGAACACCTATTGAAATACACTATATGAATGCGTTATCGGTAAATGCTACGCCCTCTTCATGCAATGTTGCTAATAACCAATACTCCTTAAATGGATCTATCACATTTACAAACCCACCAACAACAGGTACATTAACGGTTACTAACTCTTGTGGTGGAACTCAAACTTTTAATGCACCATTTGTATCGCCTCAAGCCTATATATTTAGTAATTTAACATCTAACGGAGCATCGTGTACAGTTACGAGTTCATTTTCAGCTATACCTACTTGCACTGCAACTGCATTTTATACAGCTCCAGTGGCCTGTAATGCAACTTGTTCCATTTCATTCTTAACTTCTATTCCTACAACTTGTGCAACTAATTTATATAACGTTAACGGGTCAATAACTTTTACTAATCCTCCTTCAACTGGTACATTAACAGTTTCTGGATGTGGTGGAACTCAAATTTTTAATGCTCCTTTCACTTCGCCTCTAAATTATACATTTAACAATTTAACGGCAAATGGTGCAGCATGTACTACTACTGCTACATTTTCAGCTACTCCAGCTTGTACTGCGACTTCAAATTATAACGCACCTGCTTCATGCGGTGCTGCTTGTGCAATTACTTCAGTTACTGCAACGCCTGGTACTTGTGCCAGTGCAACAAATACATTTGGGCTAGCTGGTAGTGTTAATTTTACTTTACCTCCTTCTTCTGGGACATTAACTGTTACTAGTTCATGTGGAGGATCACAGAGTTTTAATGCTCCTTTTACATCCCCTATAAATTACAATATTGCAAATCAACCCTCAAACGGTGCTGCTTGTTCAGTTACAGCTAGTTTTTCAGCTTCAACTTGTACCGGTTCTCAAAATTTTACTGCACCAGCAGCTTGTGGATGTGTGATTTCAGCACTTACAGCAGTTCCCTCCGTTTGTGCCAATGATTTATATAATGTTGCTGGAAGTATAACATTTAATTCAGCCCCAGCAACAGGAACTTTAACTGTTTCAGGTTGTGGCGGTACACAAACTTTTAATGCACCATTCAATTCACCACAAGCATATAACTTTACAGGTTTAACAGCAAATGGTGCAAATTGTAACGTTACAGCTACTTTCTCTGCTCTGCCAGCTTGTACAAGAACTCAAGCTTACACAGCGCCAGCAGCATGTTTGAATCCTCCCTGCATTCAAAATCCATTTTGTTCTGACAACGGTACAACAACATTTCCAGCTGGAACGAATCAAGTGCCAGCAAGCACTACTTATCCAAATAATGACTATGGTTGTCTTTTTTCTACTCCCAATCCAGAGTGGTATTATATGCAAATAGCAACACCCGGTTCAATAGGGATAAACATGACTAATTCAGCAAATGTGGACGTTGATTACATTTTATATGGACCATATACAAGCATAAATAATTCATTAACCTATTGTGATAATTTTGGAACAGCAACAACTGGTTCTAGTACGAATTTAATTATAGATTGTAGCTTTAGTGGTTCTGCAAATGAAACTGCAAATATTGCTAACGCTCAAACTGGAGAAGTATATGTTTTATTAATAACTAATTTTTCCAATCAACCTACAAATGTTTCGTTTACAAGTTCTGGCTCAGCCACAACGGATTGTAGCATTGTTAGTCCAACTGCTTGTCTTGCTGAAATTGGAACATACAACACAAGTTTAACTGGAGACACGCAATCACAAACAATGCTTTGTTTTGGAGATCAATTAAACATAACATCTAATAACGATTTTGTTACTCCAGCTCTAACAACAGGTGGCACGGCTCCTATTCCAGTTTATGACCCTGGTGTATCTTGGTTAGTTTATAGTTGTCCACCAACTGTTGCATTAACTCCTGCACAATCTGCTGCTACAAATTTAACTGTTCCTGATGACCCTTGCTTTTTAGGAATTTATGCCAGTACTCCCAGTTTAACGGACGTTAATGACTTATCATTAATCAATGCTCTACCTGCAGGAACATTTACTAACAATACAGTTTACTTTGTTCCACTTACAATGTATAGTATTGTTGAGGGATTATACAGTTATGTTATTTCTCCAGCTAATGATTGTTACGAATTAGGCACACCTATAGCAATACAATATCTGCCAGAAATAGTTGATGTACAAAATTCAAATTGTGCAAATGGAACTGTTTCTGTAACATTAACTGGTGGTGCACCGCAATTAAACGGAACAAACTTTAATGTTGTAACAGGAAGCCAAAGTCCCGCAAGTGCAACTTTTGTTAATACAAGTGTAGCAAATGGAGGTACAATCATATTAGGTAATTTAACTGATGGTCCTTTTTCGTTTGATATAGTTGATGATAATGGTTGTCCGATAACAATTTCAGGTGATTTTGTTGGTGCACAAACTGCTTCAATTACTTACCCAGATAACCTGTATTGTTTAAATGAGCCTAATCCTCTTCCTACTTTAGTTGGTAACGCAGGCGGAACTTACTCAAGCGGTAACGGGCTTTCAATAAATCCAATAACAGGGCAAATTAATCTGGCTACATCAACACCTGGTGCCTATTCAATTTCATATACGACACCTGGAAACTTGTGTCCGGCAACAAGTACTTTTAATTTAACAATTGAAGCATTCCCTATTGTTGAAGCTGGTCCAGATTTAACAGTTTGTGTAGGTAAACCAATTATCTTGAGTGGTTCAGGTGCAAGTTCTTATTCTTGGGATAATAGTTTACAAAACAATGTACCTTATTTACCTAATATTGGGTTAACACAATTTGTTGTAATTGGAACTAGCAATGGTGGCTGTGCGGGTACTGACTCTTTAACAGTAATAGTTATTGGTGATTGCGATTCGTTAATTGATGTTATTTATTGGGTTCCTAATACATTTACACCCGATGGTGACCAATATAATCAAACTTTCTTACCTGTATTTTATTCTGGAATTGATCCATACTCTTATGATTTCTATGTTTACAATAGATGGGGTGAGTTAATTTGGGAAAATCATGATTTTCAGTTTGGTTGGGATGGAACTTATAATGATGGTATGAAATGTCCTGACGGAACTTACACTTGGAAAATCAGATTTAAACTCATAAATAACGATGAAAAACAAACCGTTCACGGTCACATCAATTTGATAAGATAAAACAAAAATAAAATACAAAAAAGTCAATCTTTACAGGTTGACTTTTTTTATTCGCTAAAAACTAATGCTTTTCAATTAGTAAACAAAAATGAAAGAAATAGAAAGGAAATATTTAATAGAACGAGAAGATTTAAGTTTTTTGCAATTAATTGAAGGAGAGAAAATAAAGCAGGCTTATATTCAAAATGAAAATAGCAGAACAGTTCGTGTCCGTACGAAAGGTGAAAAAGCTTTCTTAACTGTTAAAATTGGGAATGAGTCTCTCAACCGAGATGAATTTGAATATCAAATACCAGTTCAAGATGCAATTTCTATGATGGAAATTATGAATCTTAAAGTGCTTAGTAAAATTCGTTATGAAATTAAATTTGAAAACAATTTATGGGAAGTCGATGTTTTTGAAGGGAAACTTGATGGATTAATAATCGCAGAAATTGAATTAGAATCAGAAGATGAATCTTTCAATAAACCTGTCTGGTTAGGGCGAGAGGTTACATACGATCCTTCTTATCTCAATGCAAAATTGATAGAAAAATTGTAAAAAAAAAGGCGACTACTCGCGTAATCACCTTTTAATAAATGACGTTAAAAACTATTCTTTTGAAGCTAGGTAGCGTTCTGCGTCTAAGGCAGCCATACAACCCGTTCCTGCCGCAGTTATAGCTTGACGATACGTTTTATCAGCAGCGTCACCAGCAACAAAAACGCCAGCGACGTTTGTTCTACTTGTTCCAGGTTGCGCGTATTTTATGTAACCAGTTTCATCTAAGTCTATAAAATCCTTAAAAATATTTGTATTTGGGTTATGACCTATTGCAACAAAAAATCCTGTTGTATTTATTACATGTTCTGCTTTTGATTCATTATTAAAAACGCGAACTCCAGTAACTAATTGACCGTCACCAATTACTTCCAATGTTTCGGTGTTATAAAGGATTTCAATATTCTCCGTTTTTTTTACTCTGTCTGCCATGATTTTTGAAGCCCTGAAGTCTTTACGTACTAACATGGTAACTTTTGTACACAATTTAGATAAGTAATGTGCTTCCTCGCACGCTGAATCACCAGCGCCAACAATTACAACCTCTTGATTACGATAGAAAAATCCATCACAAACTGCGCAAGCGGAAACGCCACCTCCTAGTTTAAGGTATTTTTGTTCACTCTCCAACCCTAAGTATTTTGCGGAAGCTCCCGTAGATATAATTACAGTTTCTGCATGTATTTCTTTTCCATCATCTGCCCAACATTTATGAATCTCACCTGTAAAATCTACTTTTTCAATAAACCCAAAACGAATATCTGTATCGAATCTTTTCGCTTGAGTTTCTAATTCAACCATCATTTCTGGACCACTTATTCCATTTGGATAACCTGGGAAATTTTCTACTTCGTTTGTTGTTGTTAATTGTCCCCCAGGCTGTAAACCTTGATACATAAGAGGTTTCATATCTGCACGTGCCGCATAAATTGCTGCTGTATATCCAGCTGGACCTGAACCAATAATTAGGCAATGTACTTTTTCAATTGAGCTCATTTTTTTTATTTTTTAAGAAGAACAAAATTAATTAAACGATTGAAAGCTGACTGTTTTAATTGTCAACAATTCTAGTGATTTATCATATATTTTTATCTCTCCATACTAAAATTGGACGTTCATAAAAGTGATAAATAAGTTCCGCTAAAAGGAAATTAATCACCCAAAATAAAACAAAACAAAGAAAAGGAATTTGATTCAAGACTGAAAATTTTTCCTTAAAAAAGGGAATTATAAAACCTAAAACCAAGGAAAGATTTATCAAGTAAAGAAGATAAGAACGTGAACTTACAAAATAAGTAAATTGACCCAATAAACTTTTTTGAGAAAGGTTTAAACCATAAATAAAAGGAATTATTAAGCAATAACTCAAAGCTTCAAATGAATAAAAAAGTTCATTGAAATCAGAAAGTTGATTTTTGAATTTAAGGATGCTTAACGTTGCCAATAAAACCAAACTAACTGTAAACAAATGGCACTTTGATCTATAGAAAAACAAGCAATATTTAAATTTTACAAAAGCAATTAAAACACCATAAACAATAGCGTCTAAACGAAAAATAACTAATTTCCTGAAATCAAAATCCTGAAAATTAAACGAAAAAACAAATCTAATAAAGAGTGGAAAAACAAGAAAAATAAGTATTGTAATCACCATTAATTGGTTTTTTTGAAAGAAATTGGTTAACAAAAGCAAAATGAGGGGAAATAGAAAATAAAACCATTCTTCAATCGATAAACTCCAGGCCTCTGGATAGAATTTTGATAGTTCAATAGTAATGTTTTGCAGAAAGAAATAGTAATTTAAATGGTTTAAAAAAGTATCATTTTTATTTGATAAAATGGAAAGTACCAAAACAATTGTCATAACTAAATAATAGCTAGGAATCGTTCGTATCCATCGTCTTTTCCAAAAGGTATAAAGTGCGTGATAGGTTGCTTCCTCTTCAATGAAAGTTCGAAGTAAAATGTTTCCAATTAAAAACCCGCTCAAAACAAAAAAAATGGAAACTCCATCAAATAAATTAATCAAAGAACCTGTTAAATCTTGAGTTTCACTTTTTGAATAAAACAATAAACTATGTTGAAGTAAAACAATTAGAATTGCGACAGAACGCAGAAGGTCTAATCCACCATTTCTTTGGTTAAAATTTATTGGAAGATTATTAAACTCCTGTTTCACAATTTGCATTTACCAACGAAAATAAACAAAATGTGAAATGAAAGTTGATTTAAACTATTTACATTTACAATGTGCCAGAAAATAAAAATCAACTTCTTCCAAAATCCAATCTTCACCCAAGAAATAAACATAGAGAAGCGTATGATTTTCAAGCTTTAATTATTGTAATGCCTGAACTCAAGTTTTTTGTAAAAGTGAATGAATATGGAAACGAATCAATTGACTTTTTTAATCCAAAAGCTGTTAAAGCACTTAATTATGCCTTACTAAAATACTTCTATCAAATTGAAAACTGGGAAATTCCTTCTAACTATTTGTGTCCTCCTATCCCTGGAAGAGCAGATTATATTCATTATTTGGCGGATTTAATTGGTCCACAAAATTCTGATATTCGTTACTTAGATATTGGTGTTGGTGCTAATTGTATTTATCCTATAATTGGTGTTTCAGAATATAATTGGAATTTTGTTGGCTCAGATATTGACCCTATTTCTATCAAAAATGGGCAACAAATAATTGATACAAATTCCATTTTAAAAAATAAAGTCGAATTGCGATTGCAAACGAATGATAAATCCATTTTCGAAGGAATTATTCAAGCAAACGAGCGATTCACTGCAACTTTATGCAATCCACCGTTTCATTCTTCTGCCGAAAAAGCAATAACTGGAAGTAAACGAAAACTTTCAAATCTAAAAAAAGAAAAAATAAATACAGTTACGTTAAATTTTGGTGGACAAAGCAATGAATTATGGTGCGAAGGTGGTGAACTTCAATTTGTTAGACAAATGATTCTTGAAAGCAAAATATTTACTAAAAACTGATTATGGTTCAGTACTTTAGTTTCTAAAAAGGACAACCTTGTACGTTTTTACAAGATTCTGAAAGAGCAAAAAGTAGCGGAAATTAAAACTATACAAATGGGACAAGGAAATAAAATTAGTCACCTCCTCGCTTGGACTTATGTTCCTATTACCGAAAGAAAAAATTGGTAAT
>CAMDGP010000033.1 GCA_945897765.1 Chitinophaga pinensis | reverse complement strand
ATCGCTTTTCCTTCTGCGCTGAAAAGTCCGTATTTGTTGTTTTTGAGTACGGTATAATTATCTCCACAAGGCGTTGCTTTATCAAAAGTGCTGTCGGAAAGCAATTTACCTTCTGAAGAAAAGAAGCGGACATTACCCATCACTGTGCTTGATTCTACTAAATTATCGCCCACTACAAAAACAGATTGCTCATTGAATTTGTAAATCATCACCCCATCAAAATAAGGCAAAAGTGGGGCTCCATTTCCTTCTAAAATGGTCGATTGGTGTTTCGGAAGACCGGTTTTGGAATAGCTTGTTTTGACTACTAAAAATCGTCCTTTGTTTACTTGTTGAATGGAACTAAACTCTTGTGGGAGCACCCAAACTTTAGAAGTGTCCATAATTCCCATTAAGTTTTGGGTGTAACTGTTTTCAATTTTTTTGTTCACCAAAACAAAACGTTCAGCCGTCAGCATATTGATTTGATCGTATTTTGCACTTACGAAAACTTTTCCCGTTCGGGTTAAAACTCCCCATTTATCACCTTCTTTAAAAGTAAAAAAACCACTTTGTTGCACTTGAATCTCTTGGTATTGCGCAGGAATCACCCATTTTTTATCTGTGTTTTTTAATCCATAGGAACAGGCAATTGGGTCGCGCACGATTTGTAATTGTGAAAACACAAACGAAGTAGAAAATAGGACTAAGACGCAGAAAAAGTGTTTCATAAAACTAAGATACACCTTTGAGGGAAAAAGGTTTGAAAATTTTATATCTCGCTCAAGAACTTGCACTGTTTCCACCTTTTTATTCAATTTGATATTATCATCTTTTCGGAAATAAAACAAACGCTATTACATAAAGTGTAAATGCGAAGATTTAAGATGCAATCAGAAAAAATAATGGTTACAGAGATTTGGGTTTTTTCACTTCATATTAGGCATGATAATATAGCCCTAGCACCTCAAAATAAAATTAGCCCCAGTGCAAGCAAACAATAATTATTAATTTTCAAT
Organism: Chitinophaga pinensis; assembly: GCA_945897765.1. Classification (GTDB taxonomy): domain Bacteria; phylum Bacteroidota; class Bacteroidia; order Flavobacteriales_D; family Crocinitomicaceae; genus UBA952. The sequence continues at coordinate 12,338 of CAMDGP010000033.1, read as the reverse complement.
TAAGTATCTTTGTAAGATAATGATGAAACCAACAAGAAAATCCCCATCTAAAAGCGGGTCGGCACCAAAAAAAACGGTTGCTAAAAAAACAATAATTGATGCTAAAAAACCTTTTGTTAAAAAAGAAGGGAATAAAGACGATTCAGTTACAGCAAGAGATAAGCGTAAATATATTGATTACAAAATCAAAGTTAAAAAAGGAGATCCACTTCCTTCCTTTCGTGAGGATAACATTCGCTTGAATAAATATTTATCCAATGCGGGCGTATGTTCCCGTAGAGAAGCAGACGTTTTGATTGAAACAGGAGTAGTTTCTGTAAATGGTAAAATCGTTACAGAATTGGGCTTTAAAATTAATCAAGGTGATGCTGTACAATATGATGGTGAAACAATCAACGCAGAAACAAAACGCTATGTATTGTTGAATAAACCAAAAGGATTTATTACCACAATGGACGATCCGCGCGGAAGAAAAACAGTAATGACTTTAGTAAGTAAAGCTTGTCGTGAACGCATTTATCCTGTTGGACGTTTGGACAGAGAAACTACTGGTTTACTGTTGTTTACAAACGATGGAGATATGGCTAAAAAGCTTACACATCCACGTTATCAAGCAGTAAAAATGTACCATGTTGAATTGAATAAATCAGTTGCAAAAGAAGATTTAGAGAAATTATTAAACGGTGTTGATTTAGAGGACGGTAAGACAAAAGTTGATAAAATTGAATACGTAGAAAACGGAACATCAAAGGAAGTTGGCGTTGAAATTCACTCTGGAAAAAACAGAATCGTTCGTCGCTTGTTCGAAGCTTTAGGTTATCAAGTTATTAAATTGGATCGTGTTCAGTTTGGAGGTTTAACTAAAAAAGATTTACCTCGTGGATATTATCGTCACTTAACCGAACAAGAAATCGCATATTTAAAAATGACAAAATAATGAAATCAGCTGTTTTATTTTTTCTCACTGGAATTCTGCTTTGGTCATGCTCAGATGCACCAAAATTTCATTCTGAAAATCCAAATGTTGATTATTTCTACCAATTGGATTCAGTTCCAAAAGTGTATTTATATCGCGATGTAGCAAGAGGTTTAGAGGAAGAATTTAGCCGCATTTATACCGTAACAGATAACGAAGGGGAACATGTAGTTGTAGAAAGATACGCCAGTGATGGACGTCTGCTTGAAGCTACAAATTTCAACATTGATTCTTTGAATATTCAAGATCACATGGTTGTAAATTTTAAAAAGGAAAAAGAAAAATCAATTCTTTATCAAAACACCTTGTTTCCTATGAATCTCAAAAAAGAAACATGGTTTGCTGTAAAATTTAAAGGTGTCACAGACTCAACGTTAATGATGAAGGAAGTTAAACGTAAATTCAAACGAAACAAAGAAATTGATGTAATGGGTGAAAAAGTTGATGCACTTGTTTTTGAAGAAAAAGTGAAACTAACAGTTTTGAATCCGTTTACTAAAAAAGAAGAATCCCGTCAAGCGACCGCAACATCTTATTTCGCTAAAGGTTTTGGTTTAGTAGAATGGCACAGTGCGAACAAACAAGTTCATTACCGATTGGAGCGGATTTTAGAGCAAAGAGATTGGATTAAAATAATTACAAGATGAAAATTTTATTAGCTGTTTTTCTAAGTCTTTTTTGTTTGAGTTTGAATGCTCAATATAAGCCGTATAAAAAACCAAAACCAAAAAAATCTAACGCTTCAGGCACTTTAAATGTTTCTTGGGGATATAATTTAAGTTCCTACACAAAAAGCACGATTCAATTTGTTGGTGCTGGTTATGATTTCAAAATTGCTGGAGTTAAAGCCGTAGATCGTCCTTCAAAAGAAATTAAAACGTATATCAACCCAAATACATTAACTGTTCCACAATTCAATGCAAGAGTTGGTTACAATTTTCAAAACAACTGGAATGTTTCTATTGGTTACGACCACATGAAATATGTAATGGTTCACAATACGCCTTATTTATTGACGGGAAGAATAAATTCTGGAGTAGACAATGTAACAAATTGGGCAGGAAATTACGCTGGCGATAGCATTATTACAGACGAACAAACTTTTCATTACGAAAACACCAATGGGTTGAATTACATTCGTTTAGAAATGGCAAAATTGCGCGTTTGGCATCGTTCTCGAAATGGAAATTTTGCCTTCACTACTTTACTTGGTGGTTCTGTAGGTGCAATTTTAAGTTATAATGATTTTACATTTGCTGGAAGAAAAGATTTAGCAACAGTTTCCATGTCTGGCTTAGGAATTTCAGGTCATTTAGGCGGACGTTTTGAATTTTTCAAACATTTTTTCGTACAAATGAACGCCGCAACAGGCTTCATGATGCAATCCCGAGTTAAAATAAGACCAAATGATTACGATTCTTATGCAAGACAACGCTTTGGATATGCATCGGGAGAAATTGTAATCGGTGGATTGTTTTATATTCACACTAAAAATGATTGTAACACTTGTCCTAACTGGTAAAAGTTAAGTTATGAAGTATCTTATTGTTGGTTTAGGAAATCCAGGTTCAGAGTACGAAGAAACGCGCCATAACATAGGTTTTAAAGTGGTTGATGCATTAGCAAAAGAGCTTGGTGATTCGTTCACGTTGAATAAAGCTGCATTTCGCGCTGAGGTGAAATTAAAAGGTCGCACTTTGGTTTTAATTAAACCGATTACTTACATGAATCTTTCTGGAAAAGCGGTCAATTATTGGTTACAAACAGAGAAAGTTGCTTTCGAAAACCTTCTCGTAATTACTGATGATATTGCACTTCCATTTGGGAAGCTTCGCATGAAAGGAAAAGGGAGCGACGGCGGGCATAACGGATTAAAAGACATTCAAGAAACATTAAAAACACAAGAATACGCGCGACTTCGTTTTGGTGTTGGAAGTGATTTTTCAAAAGGTCGCCAAGCTGATTACGTACTTGGTAAATGGTCCAAAGAAGAAAACCTCGATCTACCCGCACGTATTGACGTTGCTACTGAATTCATTAAAGGTTTCGCAACGATTGGCCTTGATCTTACGATGACGAATTGGAATGGTAAGTAAAAGAAGTTTTTAAAATTAGTGTAACTGTGTAACAAAAAAATTGAAAAACCAGGAACTTAGATTTGGTTTAACTCAACGATAACTATGCAAATTTAACTGCTTCATTTACGTTTTTTTCTTACCTTCGAGAAAAGTAGTTCAATGGGAATTGTAAATTCATTTGTTAATCAAATAGGAAGAGAAACGGGGCGTGATGCCTATAGAAGTATTATTTCTAGTAGTAAAATTAGAAGTAAAGTTTCATCCGTAGAATCTCCAATTTCATTGCTCCAAGATGTGAAATCTTTTGAACTTATGGCAAATGATGAAGCAACACTGCTGAAAATCACTAACCTGGTTGAAAAATCAGAAAACTGCGATCCCGAGGATTTTGAATGGCAAGAATTATTTCGAGAACTTGATAATAAAATTGATTTTTGTAAAGATAATCTGAATAAAGAGCATTATTCCAAATTAGAAATTCTAGATCAATTAAATGCTGACAACTTTCAAAAAGTAAAGAAAGAACACATCGATTATATTAAGCGCGTTATTGAAGTATTGGAAAATAATGTTAAACAATCTGAACAGAAAAACAGTACAATTGCTAAACTCCTCTCATTTATTGGCTTTAGACCTTTTTACTTAGATGGTAAAACAGTTTCCTCATTAGGTAATTTGTTTTTGCTTTTAATCATGGGGGGTATATTTTATAGAGGATATCTAGCGTATTCTGATCCAGTTTTAAACGCAGGAAATATGGGTGTTTCAACTCAGGAACAAATTGCAAAAGTTAGTAGAATGGGCATTTCTCTTATGGTTTGTATTTCCTTATTATATATTTTCTATCTTGTAATTGCATTCAGAAAAGTCAACAAATATGAGTGTCCAATTAAGGAAAACAAAAAATCAATTACCCAATTTCAAAAGTACTTATCTGAGATTCAAATATGAGATAGGTTAAATCATTAATTCGAAAACGATAACAAACTGGTTTATCAATTTGATTAATACTTAAGGAATTCTTAAACTAGATTTTGTGTTTTGCCATTTATTGTAGTAATCAAAATCAATTCGACTCAACAAACCCCCATTAAAACAAGAATTCTTATCTTTGGGACTTAGGACAGATTAAATGACAAAAAACCCATTCGTAATTGGAATTTGTGGCGGAAGTGGCTCGGGAAAAACCACCTTGCTGAAAAGACTTTCCGAAACTTTTGAAGGAATTAATCCCTCTGTTTTTTCAATGGACAACTATTATTTCCCCATTGAAATGCAGCAAAAAGATAAAAATGGAATTGTCAATTTTGATTTACCTACCGCTTTAGACGAACGAAAACTCTCCAATGATTTAGTGCAACTTGTGAACTGGGAGCCAATTGAGGTGAAGGAATACTTCTTCAATGCGCCACCAGATAAAAATGTACTTATCACTATTCAACCCAGTGAAATTATTATTGTTGAAGGTTTGTTTTTGTTTCATTACCCACTTGTTTTTGAAGCTTTACAATATAGTGTTTTTGTGGATGTTGACCACGAAATCCAATTAGACAGAAGAATTTATCGCGACCAAGAAACGCGTGGTTACAAACGCTCAGATATACTATATCAATGGGAAAATCACGTGCTACCTTGTTACGAAAACTTCATTGAACCTTATAAACCAAATGCTGATTTTATTTTCAGAAATGATCACCGAGGGGATGACGATTTCGAAAAATTGCGCGATGAACTTTTAAATCAATTTTCAGCAACTATTTCCTGATGAATTTGGGGCTACAACTAATCGAAAAGTACAAGTATTTTTTACTTTCATTGATTATTTTTAGTGCCTCCATTCTATTTATCAACGCCGACCGAACTATTCCTTTTGACCAAAAAGATTTACAAGAAGCTTTTTCCCTAAAAGAAAAACAACTTAAGACGTATGTTGAGAGTCAAAAAGAAAAAAAAGGATTCAAAACCATTCCTTTTAAAACAAGTAACTTTTACGTTTACAAATTCAAAAGTGATTCGCTTGTTTACTGGAATTCCAACGAACTTCCTATCTCGAAATATGTAAGTATTCAATTTCCAGCAAATGGACTTTTACACCTTCAAAATGGTTGGTATTACTGTAAAACTATTGAATACGAAGACGAGATTCTTTGTGCTGCTTTTGAAATAAAAAAAGAATATAGCTACGAAAATGAATTTCTTGTCAATCACACAAACCCAGAATTAACAGCTTCCGATTTTGATATTTCTCTCGATCCAGCAATTGGCTCACCCCTAAAAAATTTAGAAGGAAAATTTGTCTTTTCCGCAATTTCAATCAACAACATTACAGCAGATTCACAATCGCCCTTTACAATTATCACCTTAATAATTGGACTATTGGTTTTACTTTACGGCTTTTATGAACGATCTAAGAATTCGCTAGTAAAAACAAGCGTTTTCATCCTCAGCATGCTTGTTGTTCGCATGATTTTGTATCAAATTGATTTTGCGAACTTCTTTAACAATCCAAAATTTCTTTCAGCAGATTTATTTGCTTATAACGATTGGTTTCCTTCCTTTTTGGATTTATGTATCAATATCATTTTTAGTGCTTTTGCAGTTTTATCGTTTGTTAGTTTGGTTTATAAATTACAATATAAAAGTTTAATCTGGCTCCAAATTCCCTTGCTTTTCGTTTTCTGGTGGTTGATTCTCAAAACAATGAATCTTGTAATTCTCAACTCAACAATTCCCCTAAACCTTGAGAATTTATTTCAATTAGATGAATATTCGTTTTTAATTCTTTTGCTTTTTGGAGTTGTTTTCTCGGTTTATCAAAATCTATTTCAATGGCTTGTTGTGGCAATAAAAGAACATATGTTGAAAGTGGGTGTTTTTTTGAGTTTCTTCGTGGTTTTTGGATTATTTTTCGCCATTTATAGAATTAGTCTAAACGACGAAAATGTGTTCCCTTTAATTTTACCAGTTCTGCTTTTGTTTGCTAATCTATTTTTTCAAAACAAACAAAAATTTGGTCAAAAATTAGGCTTTCAACTGTTGATTTTGGGTTTATTTTCTGCTTCATTTGTTTCAGATTTAAATCATCATAACAGCAATAAAGACAAAGAAACACGGATTCTTTACGGAAATCAATTGGCGGTTGAACAGGATATAAATTTGGAATTAGAATTTGGTAAAATTCAAACTAAATTAATTGTAGATCCGCTAATTCAATCAACCATCAGGACTTCTCAACCTAATTTGAGTATTTCAGATTTTGGCGATATATTAGAAAAACGTCACTTCAACGGATTGTGGGAAGGCTACGAAATGAGTTTTAATCTTTTCGATTCTACAGGAGTTTCTTTGCTCACGAGAGAAACGCAAGGTTTAGAACCTATTTTGAAAATTATTGAGCGCAACGGCGAAGTTTCTCAAATAAATCCTTCCATTTATTTTATTCGAGATGCTATTTCAGGCTACAATTACATCATCCGTTTGGAAGTAAAAGTTGGGAAAAAAAAGGCTGAGCTATTCATTACCTTAAAATCGAAACGAATCCCTGAAGAAATTGGTTTTCCGCGCTTACTACTTTCCGAAAAATCAAAAGTGTTGACTTCTTTGGAAAAATACTCGATTGCAAAATACACAAGTACTAAACTCATAAAACACTACGGAGAATATAACTTCCCGACATTTTTGCGTGCTTTCCCTAACCCATCCAAAAACGCAACTTTCTTTGATTTCGAAGGTTTTAATCATTACTTTTTCAAGAAAAACAATAAAACTGTTATCATTCTGTCAAGTCAAAATAAAACGTGGTTAGAACATGTAACCTCCTTTTCTTATGTTTTTAGTTTTTGGGGCTTGCTCTTACTTTTTAGTAGTTTGCTTTTGGGAAGTAAATTCATTGCAAATAATTCATTTACACTCGCTTTCAAGATTCAATTTGTTTTAGTGATGCTTGTTGTTTTGGCTTTATTGCTTTTTGGGACAGGTAGTGGAATTTTTGTTGGACAGCAATACCAAACGTTTACAGATAAAATAATCAATGAAAAATTGCATTCGGTTGAGGAAGAATTGCGTGGAAAAGTTAGTAATTACAAAGGTTTAGACGCTGAATATAACGGTAACTACTTGGAAAGTGTGTTGATGAAATTATCAAAAGTTTTCGTTACTGACTTAAATATTTACGATCCGAACGGCTATTTAATTGCTTCTTCACGACCAAAGATTTTTAATATCGGATTGCTTGCAGAACAAATTAATCCGCAAGCGCTTGAAGAATTAAAACTAAATAATAAAAGCTTCTTTTCCAATCGAGAGGAAATCGGAAAACTGTCTTACATTTCGTCTTATTTGCCTTTTTACAACGGTGAAGGGAAAATGCTGGGATATATCAATTTACAACACTTCGGACAACAGCGCGATTTTGAAGATCAAATTCAACAATTTATTGTGGCGATTATCAATGTATTTATTCTTTTACTTGCGATTTCAATTATCTTCTCTTTATTGATTTCTAATTGGTTAACAGCTCCTCTGCGTTTATTGAGTCAAAAAGTAGCAACTTTAAAATTTGGAGAAGAGAATCAGAAAATTGCTTATGATGGCAATGATGAAATTGGTACAATCGTTAAGGCTTATAATTTAAAACTCGAAGAATTAGAAGAAGCCGCACTCCAACTAGCGAAAAGTGAACGTGAAAGTGCTTGGCGTGAAATGGCAAAACAAGTAGCACATGAAATAAAGAATCCGCTCACGCCGATGAAGCTTGGAATTCAGCATCTTTTGCGTAGTTACGACCCAACAAATGACGATTCAAAAGAACGTTTGGAACGTGTTTTAAATTCGGTAATTGAGCAAATAGATGGCTTAACCCTCATAGCTAATGAATTTTCCAATTTCGCAAAAATACCTGAGCCACAAAAAGAGACAGTTGATTTACTTTCCGTTATTAAGAATACCGTTACACTGTTTGAAATTGAAGACGATTGCGCTTTGACCATTGAAACGAAAGAAACGAATATTCTTCTGAAACTCGACAAAAACCAATGGATTCAGGTTTTCAATAACTTGGTTAAAAATGCCATTCAATCTTTAAATGAACGCAAGGAGGGGAAAGTGAAAATTACGATTGAAAAAGACATCCTGGAAAACGAAGTGAGAATTCATATTTCCGATAATGGCAAAGGAATTCCAGAAGAACAAATGGATAAAATTTTCATTCCTCATTTTACCACGAAATCAACAGGAAGTGGTATAGGTTTATCTGTTGTAAAGCAAATCGTTGAAAACCACGGAGGCAAAATCACCTTTGAATCAATCGAAAACGAAGGAACAACTTTTACAATTGTTTTGAATTTGAACTAAATTGTCTTTTTTAATCAAGAAGTGATTGCGCTTTTTGTCCCGTTACTAAACTTCTAATTGCCATTTGATAATTTCATGAATATATTAGATTCTTAAGCCGATTTTGAATTTAAACTTATCTTTGTCTAGTGAAAAAAATTTATAAATACCTTCTCAATACGCTTCCTCGTCCTTTATTGATTCGTTTAAGCTACGTCTTCAAGCTTTTTGCACCTATTCTTTTCCGTGGAAACAAGGTAGAATGTCCGGTGTGTGAAAAATCTTTTTCCAAATTTCTTTCCTATGGATCTGATGTAGCCCACCGCGAAAATGTGCTTTGTACATACGATTTAACTCTGGAGCGTCACCGTTTGATGTGGTTGTACCTTAAAAATGAAAGTAATTTTTTCACTGCTGAAAAATTAAATGTGTTGCACATCGCACCGGAACAATGTTTCCTTCATATTTTCAAAAAGCAGAACAATTTAAATTATTTAACAGGTGATTTAGAGTCTCCAATTGCTGATATTCACTTTGATTTACACAAAATTCCATTGGAAGAAAATCGCTTTGATGTTGTTTTTTGTAATCACGTTATGGAACACGTAGACGACCCAATTCAGTGTATGAAAGAAATCTATCGCGTGATGAAGCCCGGCGGTTGGGCGATTATGCAAGTTCCGCAAGATATGTCACGTGCAACTACTTACGAGGATTCAAGCATCACCTCTTCTGCTGATAGAGAAAAACATTTTTGGCAAAAAGACCATGTGCGCCTATTTGGTAGAGATTATCCGCAATGGATGGAAAAGGCAGGTTTTAAAGTTGACATTTACGATACAGAACAAAAATTTGAACCAGCGGTTATTGAAAAATACCGATTAATGAAAGACGAATTATTATACATTGCTAAAAAATAAAATATGCGTCTAATTTTCACTTTTTTAATTTGCATTTCGTTTACCTCTTGGGGACAAAAAGCGGTTTTTCTTCACCTCAATCCAAAAGTCAATGGTGTTGATTTTCAGTTAAATACTAACCACACCGCTCTGGACGGTAAAGTATTCAAATTAGATCATTTCGATTATTATTTATCGGAAATTTTACTTAAACACGATGCTGGACAAGAAGTAAATTTAAACCAAGACATTTACCTTGTTGAACCCGAAAATCACACTTTTTCATTGGGGTCTTTTAATGTTGAGGTAATTGAGCAATTAAATTTTACAGTTGGTGTTCCCAAAAAATGGAATACGCAATCAGGTGTTGAATCGCAAGATATTTCGCTTTATCCTGAAACGTATCCTTTGAGTTTTCAATCTCCTTCGATGTATTGGGGTTGGCAAGCAGGTTACATGCACATGATTATAGGTGGTTATTCTGATTCCCAGTCTGATGGAAATCCTGACGCTTATTTCGAATTACATAACTTAGGAAGCAATAATCAGCAATCGCTTATTTTGAATGTAACCCAAACAAATACCTCAGCCAATCAAATTGACATTTATGTAGATTGCAATATCGAACAGTGGATTAAAAATATTCCATTGGCTACCGTTGGCGTTATTCACGATGAAGTTGGGGTAAATAACACCATTTTGGAAAACGTTCAAGTTGAGCCTGTATTTACACTTGCAACATCTGCAAGTGTAACAGAAAATGAAGTACCTAATTTCACTATTTGGACTTCAAACCACGAGCTTTTTGTAAACATTGCTGAAATAAAAAACCTTGGAAAATGTAGTATTGTAGATCAAAGCGGAAGATTGGTTCAAACGCAATCAACCCTAAATTCAGCAGGAACATTGAGTTTTAAAAATCTATCTTCTGGTTTTTATCTTGTTCAATTGGAAGACACAAAAGGTAATTTAATCGCTGCGAAAAAAACACTAATTCCATAAAATGACGCGCCCTTGGTTGATGTTCATTGCACTTGGCACATTGATGATACTGAGTAATTCAAAATGTGAAAATGCAACCAATAATCCAAATTTAGCCGTTTTTGTTCCAGCTCCAGCAGACAATCCATCCACTCCAGAAAAAGTCGCACTTGGAAAAAAACTCTTTTTTGACAAACGTCTTTCGTTAGATGGAACCGTTTCTTGTGCTTCTTGCCACGATCCACATAAAGCCTTTACCGATCAATTAACAACAAGTGTTGGCATAAAAGGTCAACGAACAGAACGAAATGCTCCAAGTATCCTAAATTCTGGGTTTTTGAAAACGGTAATGTTTGATGCGCACTTGAAAACATTGGAATTACAAGTGATTGTGCCCTTACAAGAACCAACAGAAATGGGCCACAACATGAAAAAACTCATTCCGCAATTAAGAGCAATTCCAGAATATCAAGCTGCTGCACAAAAAATCTTCCAACGCGATTTTGATGCTTTTGTTTTAACACGAGCAATAGGAGCCTTTGAACGGAGCTTGGTTTCCATGAATAGTCGTTTTGATCAATATCAAGCGGGAAATAAAAAAGCACTAAGCAATGATGAACAAGCTGGTTGGAAATTGTTTTCTGAAAAACTGTATTGCATTCAATGTCATCCTGCGCCGTATTTCACCACGTTTGAAGCAGCAAACAATGGACTTTACTTGGATTTTGGAAAAGATAAAGGTCGATTTCGAATCAATTTAGATTCATCTGATATTGGGAAATTTAAAATTCCTTCTTTGCGCAATAGCGAGTTAACTTTCCCTTATATGCACGATGGTAGCATAGAAAACTTGGAAAATGTAATTGCACATTATTCACAAGGAGGAAAGAAACACCCTTTGCAAAGTTCAACGATTGTACCTTTTAACCTCAGCCCGAAAGAACAAAAACAATTGACTTTGTTTTTAAAAGCACTTACAGATACGAGTTATTTGAAAAAACTTGATAATTAATACTTTTTTGTAACCAATTAAAGAAAAGTTATTATCAGTGAAATAGATACTATGAAATAAGCCATAACGAGATTCGTCACAATCAAGGATGAATTTAATTGGCGATTCCATATGACCATTAAAAAACAATTAAACACATATGACACATCGCTACTTAAATTTATTCACTCTAAAAATCAAGTGTTATGAAAGCGACGGTAGTATTTTTTTTAATTGGGGTTTGTGTATTTCAAAATATCAATGCCCAGTTGACTGTTCAATATGGCTCATTTAAGTTTGATGACCCTAAAAATGACCCTCAAGTCATTGAAACAAAAATCGAGGAATTATTAAAATCCGAATATCCGAATATTAAAAAAAGTGAGGAGTTCAATTCCATTTTTTCTTCTCACACCAACATTTCAGGCTTGCCCTCAATAAGTGATATTTATGGAAAAAATTCGCCAACCGAAATAACAGCTATCTTATTTGAAAAAGATGTATTTTCTAATAACCAAGTTGCTCGTGAATCAGTTAAGATATTAAATGATCTTATTTCAGAGCATGGGTATACTTTCCCAAAAGAATCATATACAGGTTACCAAGTAAAGACTATAATTGACGGACCTAATATCAAGTTTTGCTTATTTGTAAACGCAGATAATTAATTTTCGTATCGTTTTTTATTATCCACTGAATTAATCATTTAAAACTAATCCCATGAAAAAGTTATTTTTTAGTGCAACGCTGTTTTTGGCATCCCAAGTGAATGCTCAAGATTCTCAATTCAAAAATTTTGATGAAACAGACCAGTTTGAAATTAATAGTGTATTCGACTTTAACTTGTTTCAAAAACACTTATCCAAAGAAATGTCAATTGCATTTCCTTGGATGATTGAGGATACTTCAAATAACTATGCAGCTCGGGCAACATCGCAAACAGAAGCTGGATCTCCAATGTGTTATGGATCCAAGCAAGGTGGAATGGTTGATACCAAAAATAATGAGCTGTTAGAAGCAAAAAGAATAGTGAACAGATACCAAGAATATCTTTACAGCAGTCCATATTTTGGAGAAAAAAC
>CAMDGP010000032.1 GCA_945897765.1 Chitinophaga pinensis | reverse complement strand
ATTAAATCAGTTGAAGTTTCCGCAGAAAACAAAGATGGAGATTATGACATTGGCGAAGGTTTGAATTTGATGTTTCAGACCGCTACTTTTCCAATGGCTTATCCAACTTACGAAATTAAATATCCAGAAAGAAATAAGCATAAAACAACCTTTATTGCCGATAGCTATTATTGGGGTTCATTCAACAAAGGATTCTCTTCAAGTATTTTTAACAATGGTAAATTTTGGTTTTACAATAATGAAGTTTATCCCGATCATTACAAAAAACCAACCTTAGCTGCTGATATTGACTTCAAAAAAGAAATTGCTGAGAATGAAGTGATTGTTTTAATGACTACAGATGCAAACTTAGGTCGTTTTCCATTTGGGTTTAGTGAACTTTTCATAAAGCATTTTCCTCCCAAAAAAACACTTGATTAAAGAAAAAACGTCATCTTTAAACCGACTAAAGAACAAAACGGTTTTAATAAATTGAGTTTTTACCATTAAACTAAAAGCATTAAAATTGTAAGTTCGTGTTTTTAAATTCAACTATGATCACTTGTCCAAATTGTTCGCATACCAAAAATCATAAAATTTATAATAACACCTTAATTGCTTGTGAACATTGTGAGCATATATGGGCTGATTTATCACTCGATGAAGAACAACTAAGAGTAATTTATGCAGAAAATTATTTCAAAGGTGAAGAGTATGCTGATTATCTGTCGGATAAGTTGATCTTGCAAACTAATTTTCAAAAGCGATTAAATTCATTGAAAAAATTAAACAATCCTCCCACTTTTGAAATTGTTTTAGAATTGGGTTGTGCTTATGGATTTTTTGGTGAATTAATGCTTAATAAAAACAAAAAGTATAAAGGTTACGACATTTCAGAAGACGCAATAACGTATGCTAATCAACATTTTGGAAACCACTTCTCAGCTGAAAATTATTTAACAGCGACTGAAGTTTCAGGTTCTTATTCAGATGTTTTTATGTGGGATGTAATTGAACATTTGCCTAAACCTAGTGAATTCATCGAAAAGTTGGCTACTCAGACAAAACAGGGAGGACGTGTTTATATTACTACAGGTGACATTTCAGCTTGGTTACCGCAAAAACAAAAAGAAAAATGGCGTATGATTCACCCGCCAACACATATTCATTATTTTTCTAAGCAATCAATTTCTTATCTCTTGCAACAAAATGGATTTGAGGTGGAAAAAGTTACTTATCCACCTGTGAGTAGGTCAATTCGAGTTATTTTTTACTCTCTCTTTTTGTTAAACAAAAAGCCGATTAAATTCGTTAATTGGGTTTATAATTTGATTCCAGAAAAGTTGTCTATTCGAGTGAATACGCGTGATATTATGTTTGTTGTAGCAAAGAAAAAGTAAATCTATGAAAGTAAATTTAACAGAATCTCAAGTAGCTTTTTTTCAGGAATTACTACCATCGGGCACTTTTGTAAGTTCGGAGCAACTATTTGAATATGGTCATGATGAAACGGAAGATTTGAATTTTCCTCCTGCAATTGTTTTGAAGCCAACAACAGTGGAAGAAATTGCTTCTGTTATGCGCTACTGCCACGAACACGCAATTCCGGTGACACCTGCTGGAGCAAGAACTGGTTTGAGTGGTGGAGCATTACCAATTCACGGTGGAGTCTTACTTTCGATGGAAAAGTTTAACCGCATCTTAGAAATTGACGAAAAAAATCATCAAGTTACCACAGAACCTGGAGTAATTACCCAAGTTTTACAAAATGCAGTGAAAGAAAAAGGATTGTTCTATCCACCCGATCCTGCGAGTAAGGGTTCTTGTTTTATTGGTGGAAATGTTTCTGAAAATTCAGGAGGACCAAAGGCTGTTAAATATGGCGTTACCAAAGATTATGTGTTAAATCTAGAAGTAGTGTTGCCAACTGGTGAAGTAATATGGACAGGAGCAAATGTTTTGAAAAATGCTACAGGTTATAATTTAACGCAACTTTTGGTAGGCTCAGAAGGAACGCTTGGAATCATTACAAAAATTGTTTTACGCTTAATTCCTCACCCGACAACTGATATGTTGATGCTCGTTCCTTTTTTCGATGCACAGAAAGCGTGCGAAGCGGTTGCAGCCATTTTTCAAGCAGGAATTACACCAAGTGGTTTAGAATTTATGGAACGTGATGCCTTGTTGTGGACACAAGATTTCACCAAGGATTATTCCATAAAAGTAGCAGCTAATCACCAAGCACATTTATTAATTGAGGTCGATGGATTTGATGCGGAAGTATTGATGCAAGAATGTGAAAAAATCCTTTCTGTATTAGAAAAATTTGAAACAGACGAAATTCTTTTCGCTGAATCGGAAGCACAGAAAAGCACACTTTGGAGTTTAAGAAGAAAAGTAGGAGAAGCTGTTAAATCGCAATCTATTTATAAAGAAGAAGATACAGTTGTTCCGAGATTTGAATTGCCTCAACTGCTATTTCACGTGAAAGAAATTGGTAAAAAGTATGGTTTTCATTCAGTGTGTTATGGACATGCGGGCGATGGAAATTTACATGTGAATATTATTAAAGGAAATTTATCCGACGAGCAATGGGACACAGAATTACCAAAAGCGATACGAGAACTATTTATTGAAGTGGTGAAACTCGGCGGTACAATCTCTGGTGAACATGGAATTGGTTTGGTTCAGAAAAACTACATGGATATTGCGTTTCCCGAAGTTGCCTTGAATCTAATGCGTGCGATAAAAACTGTTTTTGACCCTAAAGGAATTTTGAATCCAGGGAAGATTTTTTGAGTAATAGGAATCAAAATGAACTACTCTCACTATTTTTTTCGCCAAAAAAAATGATTTGATTGTTTTTTTCTTTCGGTAATTTATTCACTCCCCAAATCTATCAAAAAACACTACATTTGGGGAGTAAATAATTCGTATAAAATTTTAATAAAAATAATTAATAGCTCCCCAAATCTAAAAAATAATACTACATTTGGGGAGTAAATAATTTTTATGGTTGGTAGAATATATGAAATATCACGACTTAAAAACTCTCTTAAATCTCCTGATTCAGAATTAATTGCAGTTTATGGAAGGCGTCGTGTAGGAAAGACTTTTCTAATTCGTCACATCTATCAAGATTACATCAAGTTTGAGGTATCTGGTCTATATGAAGGAACGAAAGAGAAACAGCTTGAGGTATTCTTTGATGAGCTAAAAAAAGAATCACTCAGATTCTCTGATACACCTTGCCCTACCACTTGGAAAGAAGCTTTTGATTTGTTGAAAACGTACATTAACGGCTTGCGAGGGAAGGAAAAGAAAGTGATTTTCATTGATGAAATGCCTTGGCTCGACACTCACAAGTCGGATTTTAGGATGTATTTTGGTCATTTCTGGAATACGTATTGCGAAAAGCGAAACGATTTGATTGTTGTTGTTTGTGGTTCTGCTGCGTCGTATATGGTTCAAAATGTGATTTCGAACAAAGGCAGTTTGCATGCGCGTTTGACGTATAAATTGCACATCAAACCATTCACACTTTTTGAAACGAAAGCTTATTTGGAGAGTAAAAACATTCAGTGGGGACATTATCACATTTTGCATTTGTACATTGCTATCGGTGGAATTCCGCATTATCTCAATAAAATTGTGAAAGGCGAAAGTGTCGTTCAAGCAATTCAGCGTTTGTGTTTTGATTCAAATGGCGATTTAGTCAACGAATTTGAGGAGATTTTTGAATCTTTGTTTACTCATTCTTCATCACATATTCACATCGTTAGAACACTAGGAAAAGTGAATAAAGGCCTTACACGTGAAGAGATAAACGTTGATTCAAAGCAATATGGAGGTGGTTCTTTTACACGTGCTTTGGAAGAATTAATCGCTTCGGGTTTTGTTTCAAAAAATACAGCCTTAGATAAGAAATCAAAAAACACCTTGTTTCGACTTTCGGATGAATATTCACGGTTTTACTTAAAATATATTGAGCCCAATAAAAATCAAGGAGCGAATTTTTGGAAAACGCTTTTTCAATCTCAATCTTATCTCTCTTGGGCAGGATTTAACTTTGAAACAATATGTTTGAAACACATTCATCAAATAAAGAAAGCACTTAAAATCGAAGGAATTCATTCGGTAAATTCCAGTTGGTCTGCGAAAGGTGCGCAAGTGGATTTGGTTGTCAAACGCGATGATCATTGGATAAATCTGTTTGAAATGAAATTCTATAGTTCTGAATATTCGATTGAGAAAAGTGAATTGGATAAGCTTAGAAATAAAGTTGCTTTATTTAAAAATGAAACTGGTACAAAAGATGCTGTAGCGCTTACTTTTCTAACAACTTTTGGAATTACTCAAAACGCAAATTTTCATGAAATTGTGGAAAATAGCTTTACGATGGATGTTTTGTTTGAGCCAGAATAGTTAGAGTTTTCACACTTTTTTACCTTTCATAAAATAATTCATCAAGAAAATAGTAACCCCGAAATAAACAAAATCATTGAAGCCATTGTCATAATCTTGAACAAGGAAACTTCCGAAAAATAAGATGACAAAAAGTGCTAATGAAGCAATAAATCCAAAGTGAGAAAAAGTTTGTTTAGCTTGCGATTTGAATTCTCCTTTGATAAGCGCGATTGAAAACAAAGCGGCAATTGCGATTTCTAAAACAACAATCAAAATAAAACTCAACCAAATACCACCTGGAATGGCATTTAAAAATGTTTCTTTGAATTTCCCATAAAACCAAGCAGGAGGGAAGGCACCTAAGAGTTTGTGAATTCCTGCGATTCCAGCAAGTGAAATGTATAATAGTAAAATTAAAATTCGTTCCATTTGTAATAGTTTAGCACTCGAATTTAGTCAAAATTATATTCATTCCTTTTCTACATTGTATCTTTGCAGACTCAAATCATCCATTCATGCAAGAGGAACTATTAAAAACCGAATTGGCTGCTACAATTAGACTCTATAATTCTAAAGGTTGGTCGCCTGCTACTTCAACGAATTATTCTTTTAAAAATGAACTTGGTCAAATCTGGGTTTCTCGTTCGGGAGTGGACAAAAGTCAATTTTCAGAGAACGATTTTATTTGGGTGGATGAAAATGGAATTCCACAGGGTGAATTTGCAACTAGTAAACCTTCAGCGGAGACCCTAATTCATTGCATCATTTATAACTTATTTCCCGAAACGAAAGTTATTCTTCACAGCCATTCGTTATATCCTGTTTTACTTTCAGCGATTTATAAAAGCGAATTGAAATTTGAAGGATACGAAGTTCAAAAAGGTTTTGATGGGCAAACGACACACGAAGAAATGGTCAGAATTCCAGTTTTAGACAATAGCCAAGACATGAATTTTTTCAAAAATGAATTGAATTATTGTAGAGATTCAATTATTAATCATTGTTTTGTGATTCGCAAACACGGAACGTATGCGTGGGGAAAAAACCTTTTCGAAGCAAAAAGGCACTTGGAAACTTTAGATTATCTTTGTGAATGTGAATGGAATATAACTAAGAAATAATGGCAATACTTTCAATCCCAACTCAAAATTATAGCACTTCCAATCCGAAGGAAATTTTAGCCTTTTTCAATGCAAGAGGTTTGTTCTTTGACCAATGGTCTTGTCATGTTATATTTTCTGACAGCGCAACGCAAGAAGAAATTTTGCAAGCTTACTCCAAAGATTTAAAACCTTTTATGGAAAACGGAGGGTATGAAACCGCTGATGTAATTTCAATCAATTCGTTGACAGAAAATTATGATGCTATCCGATCAAAATTTTTAGCAGAGCATACACATACAGAAGATGAAATTCGATTTTTCGTTGACGGACAAGGAATATTTTGGTTCAACTTAGAGACGGAGCCAGTTTTCAATTTGTTATGTGAGAAAGGTGATTTAATCAGTGTACCAGCTGGAACAAAACATTGGTTTGATGCAGGAGAAAGTAACCCATTTGTAAAAGCAATTCGTATCTTTATCGATATGAGCGGTTGGGTTCCGCATTATACTGACTCGGGAATTGAAAATGAATTCAAAGATTTTAAAATCAATAAATAAGTGGAGCAAAAAAAGATAAAATACATTTTAACCGACATCGAAGGAACAACAACTTCAATATCATTCGTTTACGATGTTTTATTTCCGTATTTCAAGGCACATATCAAAGAAATCAATAATTTCTCTCAATTGCAAGAAGTCAAAGAGGCTTTCTCCCAAGTGATTGAATTGGTTGCTGAAGAAGAAAATGAGCAAATCACTACGAGTGAAGAAGTGCTCAAATATTTGGAGAAATGGAGCAATGAAGACCGAAAAATAACCCCTTTGAAAACCTTGCAAGGGATTTTATGGAGAAATGGTTATACTTCTGGTGAATTAAAAGGTCACGTTTATGATGATGTGCCACCTTCTCTTGAAGATTGGAAGAAAAAAGGATTTAAATTAGGTGTGTTTTCTTCAGGATCAATTGCTGCTCAAAAACTGATTTTTGGAAACAGTATTTTTGGTGATTTAAGTGAAAATTTCTCGCATTATTTCGATACTAACACTGGTCAAAAACGCGATGTAAATACCTATATTGAAATTGCAAAAAAGATTAATTTACTTCCAGCTAAAATATTGTTTTTATCTGACATTCAACAAGAATTAGAAGCAGCTAAAGAGGCGGGATTTAGAACACTACAATTGGTACGCCCAGGAACCGAAATTTCTTGGGATGAATACGTTCACGATTTTTCTGAAATTAACACAAAACTTGGTTTGTAAATGAAAGAAAAAGTACCTTTCAGTAAACCGTATCGCTCTGAAAACGAAGCAAAGTTTATTGAAGAAGTTCTTAATTCTGGAAAAACAGCTGGTGGTGGAAAATACACGCAGCTAACACAAAATTTCATTGAAAATCAAATCGGCGGAAACTGTTTGTTGACGAATAGTTGCACAGCAGCTTTGGAAATTTCAGCCTTATTACTTGATATTCAAGCAGGTGATGAAATAATTCTTCCTTCCTATACCTTTCCAAGTTCAGCTAATGCTTTTCTATTGCGAGGTGCTACTATCAAATTTGTGGATAGTCAAGCAAATCATCCGAATATGGATTTAAATCATTTGGAAGAATTGATTTCTGAAAAAACGAAAGCAATAGTACCAATGTATTACGGTGGAGTTTCCTCAGATTGGCAACGGTTAAAAGCACTTCACGAAAAGCATAAATTTTATATTATCGAAGAAGCGGCTCAAGCTTACGGGGCAAGTTACTTTAACAAACCTTTGGGTTATCTTGGCGACTTGGCGGTTTTTTCCTTTCACGAAACGAAAAATATTTCGTGTGGAGAAGGCGGAGCTTTGATTGTCAATAAAAAAGAATGGATTGAACCTGCAGAAATAATTTGGGAGAAAGGCACAAATCGGGCTGCTTTTAAACGCGGTGAAATAGATAAATACGAATGGGTTGCTTTGGGATCTTCGTATGTGAATTCAGAATTGAATGCAGCTTATTTATTAGCTCAATTTGAGCAAAGTTCATATTGGTTAGAAGAACGTAAAAAACAGTGGAATTACTATTTCGAACAACTTTCTTTTTTGGAAGAAAAGGGAATTTTATTGCCACAAATACCAGATTTCGCCAATCACAATGCACATATTTTTTATTTGGTTTTGAATTCTACGGAAGAACTTCAAGCTTTAAAAAATCATCTTTCAGAAAACGGAATTGATGCTTTAACGCATTACCGTTGCTTGCATAAAAGCAGTTATTTCAGAGATAAATATGAGGGGGAAGAACTATTAAACGCTGAGAAGTTTGAAAGTAGATTGTTAAGACTTCCACTTCATTCGGATGTTCCTTTGGAATATGTAGCTTCTAAAATTATTGACTTTTTTAGAGCGCAATAAATCTAGTTTTTATCTGTTTTTGGTGTTGGATTTTCAACCGTTTTTGGGTCAACATATACTTTTAAACGCAATTTTTCTTTTTTACGCTCCGTATTAGTTTGAAGATAAATAATTCTATCTTGGTAGTAAGATTTTCCATGGGTGTCAAAGGAAACACTGATTCTTCCTTTCTGCCCAGGTTGTGTTGGTTGTGTAGGTAATTCTACTTTGGTACAGGTACACTCCACTTCGTAAGAATAAAATTCTAAAGGTGCATCACCACTATTTGTAAATTCATAAACATAATTTACAATTCTACCTTCTTTAACTTTTGGAAATTTAGCTATTGGGTATTTAGGATTAAAAACCGCCTCTTGACTGAAGCCAAGGGCGGTTATTAGTAAAAATGATATTAATAAATATCTTACCATTTTAGTTATTCGTTGGCGCACCAGAATTGTTTACTGGCGTTCCGCTTTCTGGAGCAGGACCAACTTCACCTTTGATTCTGATTACTTTATTTGGCTCATTGATTGCGTTAGATGTAATTGTAACGCTTTTATTGATTGCACCTGGACGTTTTGTGTCATATTTCACACGAATTGTTCCTTTTGCTCCTGGAGCGATTGGTTCTTTCGGCCATTCTGGAACTGTACATCCACAAGATCCTTTGGCATTTGAAATAATTAAAGGCTCGTCACCTGTGTTTTTGAATTCGAATGAACAATATGGTTCTCCATCATATTTGATGTTGCCATAATCGTGTGTTTCTTTGTTGAATTCAATTTTTGCACCTTTCTCAATTTGTGCAGATACTGTATTTGCTGTCAAAACGGCAACAAACATAAGAGCTAAAGACAATACTAATTTTTTCATGATTATAAGTTTTATAGAACAAATGTAATTTCGATTAATTGAGTCAATTTATATTTAACAGATTGTTAACAGCAGTCTAAAAATACTATTTATTCTGAAGAGGGGAAGTTAATCGATTATTTTTTGAGCCAACCTTTTTTAAAGAAGTAAAAAAGTAACCCAAAGGCAATCAAAAACAAAACTGCAACAACAGTATAATATCCGTACCAGTATCTCAATTCAGGCATGTTGTCGAAATTCATTCCATAGACACCAACAATAAAAGTTAGAGGAATGAAAATTGAACTCACAATTGTTAGCACTTTCATAATTTCATTCATACGTTGCCCTTGTGCAGCATAAAATAAATTGGCCATCCCTTCCAAAACCTGTTTGTTAGCGTCAATTTCTTCTAAAACGCTTACGCATGAAGATTTTAAATGTGAAAAATACTGATGATTTGATTTTTCAAAAAGTATACTTTCACTTGTTTCTAATTGGCTAGAAATATCACGCATTGGAAGTGCTATTTTTCGAAGTTCGATCAATTTACGTTTTTCGCGTTCTATTTGATTTAGAATTGACTTATTTTCCGATTTATGCAGTTGCACTTCAATTTCTTCAATGGTGGTCGATATATCTTCAATAACTTCAAAATAATTATCAATAATCGCTTCAAGCATTCTAAAAAGTAGAAAATCTGAATTTTTTAAACGAATTTTCCCTCTTGCCGTTTCGATTCGATTTCGTACATCAGTAAAGTGATCCGAAGATTTATCTTGAAAAGAAATCAAATAATTTTTACCTAGTATAAAACTAATTTGTTCTTGTTCTAATTCTAAATCATATTGATCTGTTGGCAAGGCAGATTTAATACTAAAGAAAACATAATTGGTATATTCTTCAACTTTTGGTCTTCTACTTGGATTATAAATAGTTTCAACATTTAATCGATCTATATCTAATTTCTTACAGAGCGCTTCTATTTCTTCTTTGTTTTCTAAACCGTGGAAATTTAACCAAGCAATATGGTCATCATCTAGTTCATTTTCAATAAAGTCTTGAGAAAAGTAATGAGAAGTCTCTTTTTTTATTGAGTAAAAACTTTTATTGTATTTGTAAAGTTGACATTGTCCCATTTCAAGCAGGTTTTTTTAAATCAACGACATTTGAACTTTTACCGATAGCACAGCCTTCGCAACTTTCTTTTTTTGAGAAAAATTGACGCCAAAACTTCCTTGTCAAGTAAATGACTGAAAGTATTACTATTAAAAATACAATAATGCCTTGTATCATCTTATAAAGTTACTTTTTTCTAATTAAGAAAGAATAGTAAATGCAAAAAGTGCACCGAAATAAGCCATAAAACCCATAAAGGCAACTTGAATCAATGGCCACTCCCAAGAATTAGTTTCCCTTCTAACGACCGCTAATGTTGCCATACATTGCATCGCAAATACATAGAATATCATTAAAGAAACACCTGAAGCTAACGTGAAAATTGGTTCGTTTTTGTCGTTTTTTTCTGCTTTAAGTCGATCTATTAGTCTTAAATTTTCGTTGCCATCTTCTTGTACTGCATAAATTGTTGCGAGTGAACCAACAAATACTTCACGAGCCGCAAAAGAAGTAATTAATGAAATGCCAATTTTCCAATCATAACCCAAAGGTCTAATTGCTGGCTCAATCGCTTTACCAAAAATCCCAATGTATGATGATTCTAATCTTGCAGAAGCCACTTTTTGATTTTGTTCTTCATCAGGCAATTGAGTGAAACTAGGATTTGCTCTCACATATTTTTCGGCATTTTCCATTTTTCCTGAAGGACCAAAAGTTGCTAAAGCCCAAAGAATTATTGAAATTGAAAGAATGATTTTTCCAGCATCTATTACAAATATTTTTACCTTTTCCAATACGTTAATTCCAACATTGGGCCAACGTGGCATTTTATAACTTGGTAATTCTAAAAGCAAGAAACCTTTTTCTTTCTTTTTAATGAGGAGATTTAAAATAATAGCGATAAATAAGGCTGAAATCAATCCCAAGAAATACAATCCAAAAAGTACAATTCCTTGTAAATTAAAGATTCCTAATACGGTTTGTTTGGGTATAACAAGCGCAATTAATAAGGTGTAAACAGGAATTCGTGCGCTACAACTCATCAAAGGAGCTACAAGAATAGTAATTAATCTTTCTTTCCAATCGGCAATCGTACGAGTGGCCATAACTCCTGGAATCGCACAGGCAACGCTAGAAATAAGTGGAACAACACTTTTACCATTCAGACCAAAAGGGCGCATTAAACGATCCATTATAAATACAACGCGCGATAAATAACCACTTTCTTCAAGAATAGAAATAAATAAAAACAGTAATGCAATCTGTGGAACAAAAATAATTACTCCACCAATCCCTGGAATAACGCCTTGACAAATCAAATCATTAAGTAAACCGTTTGGTAATTGATTAGCAACGAAATTTGAAAAATTAGTTGTTTGGGCATCAATGAAATCCATTGGGATGCTGGCAAACGAGAAGATAAATTGAAAAATAACAAATAAAACAGCCGAAAAAATCAAATATCCAAAAATTGGATGGATCAAAATTTTGTCAATTTTTCGTGATAAAGTGTCTGTTTTTGTTTTTTCAACGCTTTCAATATCTGAAATTATCTTTCTTAAAAATTGGTAACGAAATTGCGTTTCTTCCTCTTGCTTCTTTTTATTTTCTAGTTCACAAAGTTTAAAATCTTCAACGACCAAATTAGAAGTTGCAATCAATTGATGATTTTTAATTGAGTCAATTAATCGATCTTTTCCAAAACCAATTCTTGCGTTTGTGGTAACAATCGAAATCGATGGAAAATAACTTTGCAATTTTTCTATGTCAATATTGATTCCTCTTTTTTGAGCGAGATCCCACATATTTAAAACCAATACAATAGGAATTTTAAGGTCGTAAATTTGGGTGAAAAGCAGTAGGTTTCGCTCAAGATTGGAAGAGTCAACCACAATCATAGCTAAATCTGGAAAATCAGGATGTTTGGGATTGGAAACAACTTTATAAACTACTTCTTCATCCTTTGAACGGGGATAAATGCTATAAACTCCGGGAAAATCAATTAGTTTATGTTGTTGATTATTAATTTGAAAGGAGCCACTTTTTTTCTCAACAGTAATTCCTGCAAAGTTTCCAATGTGTTGTCTTAAACCAGTGAGAAGATTAAAAACAGAACTTTTACCTGTATTTGGATTTCCAAAAAGTGCAATTTTCATCTTACAAACATACTAAAAAGTTAAAGTGAGTTGGTTTATTCAACTTCTATTGTTGCGGCTTCCTCTAACCGTAAAGAAAGCACAGAACCATTTAATTCAACAGCAATCGGATCACCAAAAGGTGCGGTAAAAACAATTTCAATCGTTTGCCCAGAAATGAATCCAAGCTCAATTAATTTATTGGAGATAGAAGATTCTAGAATGTTTTTAATTTGGACTTTAAAGCCAATCTCTTGTTTTGCCAAAGAATTCGATTTCATGGTACAAATTTAAGCTTAACTGAATGTTAACTTATACCTTTAAAATGGTATTTAAATGCTTTTTAAAACGAATCGTGCAGTGTGACGGGTACGCTGTTGTAGAATGATTTCTTTGCCTTTCGTTACTCTTTCTATCGTTGCATTGTCGTAATGTCTAATTGTAACAAGCTCTAAACCTTCATTGTAACGAACTTCATAATTGGTTCCAAACAGATTTAAAATCGTTTCTGGGTTTGTTTTTTGGCTGTCAACTAGGATTGAAAAACTTAAAGCTGAATTTTGCATTAAATTTATTTTTGCTTTTGCTGAAGAAAGTTGATTGAAAATGTTGCTTAGGTTTTCTTCAACTATAAAAGAAAAATCTTTTGGAGTGAAAGAGTAGAGCGTTTGTTCTTTTTTGAAAATGAAAGAAGGAATCAATTCATCGTTGGAAGTAGATGTTTGAATCACAGTTCCATCTGCTTTTGGGTCAATGAATGATTTAACAAAAAGTGGAATTCCTTTATTTTGTAATGGTTTTATTGTTTTTGGATGAATTACACTCGCTCCATAATAAGAAAGCTCAATCGCTTCTTTAAATGAAATTTTATCCAATTTGATAGTGTCTTCAAAGTATTTTGGATCGGCATTAAGCATTCCTGGAACATCTTTCCATATCGTTACACTTTCTGCATTTCCACAAAAAGCAAAAATACCAGCTGTGTAATCAGAACCTTCACGCCCAAGTGTCGTTGTGAATCCCTCTGCCGTATGACCTAAAAATCCTTGTGTAACTATTATGTTTGAGTTTGAAAATTCTGGCAATAATTTGGTTTGAATTAAAGCTTCTGTTTTTAACCAATCAACTTTTCCTTCTTGGTAATTGTTGTCCGTTCTTACCAATTGTCTAGCATCCATCCAATGTGCAGAAAAACTTTGTTCGGTAAGATATGCAGCAACGATATGAGATGAAATTACTTCTCCAAGTGAAACTATTTGGTCGTATTCAAAACTTGTATTTTCTGAAAATGGTTTATTAATCTTTTCCTTTAATTGTTCAAAAATAGCTTCGATTGTATTGTAAATTGAAAAGTGTTTTTCAGGAAATAAATCTGCTAAAATGTCTTCATGAAAAAGTTCTAATTCTTCAATCAGCCCCAAGAATTTTTTACGATCTCTTTTTTTTAAAGTATTTACAATCTCTTCCAATTTATTGGTGGTTTTACCCATTGCAGAAACAACCACAGTTAATCTTTCCCCTTCAAACAATGATAAAATGGAAGCTAC
>CAMDGP010000031.1 GCA_945897765.1 Chitinophaga pinensis | reverse complement strand
ATACTTTTCAACTCTGAAAAAGTTTTCGTTTCAGCAAGATTTTCTCGTTGAGCCATTTCTTCTAATTTGAAGTTAAAAACGGTATCCTTTTTTTGTCCATGTTTAATTTTTCCCTTTGGAAAAGCAATACTTTTTTCATAATAATCCACTAATTCCCAATTAAATGTTCCCGGTTTATTAATCGCTAACTTTGCTTTCAAAAAATAAACTGGCTGATTGCTATCATTCCATCTTTGAACCGTAAAATCAGTAATTCCTTCTTGAGTAGTTGAGTAATTAGAGAAAAAAACGATTTGATTTCCAGGGTAATCTGCATGATAGTCCTCAACTTGATTAACATCACGGTAATATTTTTCCTCAAAACCTAGTCTTAATTTATTGGCACGCGGAACTACAAAATGGTTCAATATCAACGAAATTACTGTTAAAACTGTTGCACCAATCATATACGGGCGAATAAACCGAGTGATTGGTTTACCGCTAAACCACATCGGAATAATCTCTGTGTCTTGCGCTAGCTTTGCAGTAAACCAAATCACTGAAATGAAAATAATCATCGATGAAAACATATTTCCATAAAACAACAAAAAAGTCAAATAGTAATCAAAAAGTATTGCTGAAATTGGAGCTTGATTGGAGATAAATTCACTTAATTTATCTGAAATATCAAATACCATTGCGAACAACATAATAATCCCCAACATGAAGAAATAAGTTGACAAGAACTTTTTAATAATGTATTTATCGAGGATAGAAAGCATAGGTTATAATCGCTGTTTCAAAGTTGGAATCAATTGGTCTTTCCAAACTTTGAAAGTACCCGCTTGAATTTGTTTTCTTGCTTCCTTTACTAACTGCAAATAGAACGCTAAATTGTGTATTGTTGCAATTTGAATTCCTAAATATTCTCCTGATTTTATTAAGTGGCGCAAATAGGCTTTCGTATAAACTTGATCGACATACGCTTCACTTCCAGCATCAATAGCAGAAAAATCTTTCGCCCATTTCTCATTTTTGATGTTAATCGTTCCGTTCCAAGTGAACAACATTCCATGACGCGCATTTCTGCTTGGCATCACACAATCCATCATGTCAATTCCAAGACCAATACTTTCCAAAATATTCCAAGGAGTTCCAACACCCATTAAATAGCGCGGTTTATCTTTTGGTAAATACTGGCAAACATGTTCGGTCATTTCGTACATTTCAGGTTCAGGTTCACCAACCGATAAACCACCAATTGCATAACCATTTGCTTCAAAAGAGGCAATTGTTTCCGCTGATTCTGTACGTAAATCTTTGTAAGTACTACCTTGAACAATTGGAAATAAAGACTGCTCATAGCCATATTTCGGTTCAGAGGCATCAAATGCTTCAAAACAACGTTTCAGCCAACGATGAGTCATTTGCATGGAGCGTTTTGCATAGCCATATTCACATGGATAAGGCGTACATTCATCAAAAGCCATTATGATATCACCACCAATTGAACGTTGAATTTCAATCGCACGTTCTGGAGTGAAAAAATGATAACCTCCATCTAAATGAGATTGAAATTTAACACCTTCTTCGTTTATTTTTCGTGAACCAGACATTGAATATACTTGATAACCACCGCTATCTGTCAAAATTGGTCGCTCCCACCCGATAAATTGATGTAACCCACCTGCAGCCTCAAGCACTTCTGTACCTGGACGCAAAAACAAATGATACGTATTACCAAGAATGATTTGTGCCTGAACATCGTCGCGTAATTCTTGTTGGTGAACACCTTTTACAGTGCCACCTGTGCCAACGGGCATAAAGATCGGAGTTTCAATACTTCCGTGATCTGTGTGAAGAATACCCGCTCTTGCATTTGTATCCTTATCGTTACTCAACAACTCAAAGTGCATAAATATGTCGAAAATTACATTCGGCAAAGATACATCTATTTAACTTCGCAAATCAACTTTGAACTGAAGAAGCAAATATGATTTGGATTCCAGAATTTAAGCAACTCATCCCAACTACGATTTTTATCGTTTTTTGTAGCTTCGTTCTGATTCAATTTCTTTATGTTTTTTTCATTCATCGAAAACTTGCTTTTTATAAAGAACAACCCATTTCATTCGACACAAAACTTCCACCAGTTAGTATTATTATTGCTGCTCGTAATGAGTCGGACAACCTTTATGAAAACCTTCCTTCGATTTTAAATCAAAATTATCCTGAATTTGAAGTTATCGTCGTTAACAATCAATCCATAGACGACAGCAGCTGGTTACTTACTGCTTTTTGTCAGCAATTTCCGAACTTGCGAGTTGTTGAATTAGGTAGAAATAAACATTTAAGACCTGGGAAAAAATTACCGATAACTTTAGCAATTAAAGCTGCGAAATACGAACATTTTGTTTTGACGGACGCTGATTGTAAGCCAACTAGTTCCAATTGGTTACAATTAATGGCTTCTAAATTTAGTAATGAAAAACAAATTATAATCGGTTACGGCCCATTTACAAAAACAAAAGGCTTTGTCAACCGCATCATACGTTTTGATACATCTTGGATTGGTGTGAATTATTTGTCCATGGCACTTGCGAAAGTCCCGTACATGGGCGTAGGAAGAAATATTGCTTATACGAAAAGTGTGTTTAATTCTGTAAACGGTTTCAAATCGCATTATTCAATTTCGTCAGGTGATGATGATTTATTCATCCAAGAGGCAGCTAAAAAGAACAATTATACCATTCAAATTGACGCAGATTCATATTGCTACTCGCCTGCAGCTCCAAATTGGTCAAGTTGGGTACGTCAAAAAACAAGGCATTATTCTACTTCGAGTCGCTACAAAAAATTAAAAAAATATTTATTAGGAATCTATCCACTTACATTAGTTGCTATGTATGGAACTTTTGTCTCACTTCTTTTTTTCAAAGAAACGATCATTTTAGGTTCCGGAATTTTCCTTTTTATTTTGTTGTTTAAATGGTGGATTCAAGGTCGCTGTTTTCGACAAATCAAAGAGAAATCATTTGGTAATTACTTTCTTTTTTGGGATTTATTTTATGCAATTACTATTCCCTTCTTATATTACATTTCTGAACGTAAAAAAATCTATAAATGGTAGAAAACGAGCATTTATCCGATAAGGCTAAAGCAGACTTAATTCTTGTTGAATTAGCAAAGCAAGGTAAACAAAGTGCGTATGCCGAACTTATGGATCGCTATCGTGATTCTATCTATTTTATGATGTTGAAAATGGTTAAAAACCCTGACGATGCAGATGATTTAACAATCGAAGCATTTGGGAAAGCGTTTAGCCGTTTGGAACAATATTCACCAAGTTTTGCTTTTAGTACTTGGTTATTCAAAATCGCTTCAAACAACTCCATAGATTTCATTCGTAAAAAGCGCATTCAAGTAACTTCCATTGATGCAGGTTATATGACAGACGATGGCGAACGCATGCACGTTGACGCAAAGTCTTTAACATTGAATCCAGAAGAAACGATTATGCAAGGTCAAAGGGTAACTCACATGCGACTTTTGGTAAGTAAACTCAAGCCCAAATACCGAGAACTAGTTGAAAAACGTTATTTTGAAGAAATGAGTTACGAAGAAATTGCAGAAGAAATGAATCTTCCTTTAGGCACAGTTAAAGCGCAGTTGTTTAGAGCAAGAGATTTCTTAGCATCCATGATTGAAAAAACAAAAGATAGCATTTAAGTGAAAACAATTCTGCATTATTTCCCAGATTTAAGTCCTGTTCAAATCAAGCAAATTGAAGTTTTAGAGGAACTTTATAAATTTTGGAATGAGCAAATCAATGTAATTTCAAGAAAAGACACGGAGAACTTTTATGAACGTCATGTTTTACATTCTTTAGGAATTGCAAAAATACAAACCTTCAACACAGGAACTGAAATTTTAGACGTTGGAACAGGAGGTGGTTTCCCAGGTATTCCTTTGGCAATTTTGTTTCCTGAAAGCAACTTTACATTGGTAGATTCTATTGGTAAAAAAATCAAGGTTGTAAATGAAGTAGCAAAAGCGCTTGGACTAAAAAACATCAAAGGTATTCACTGCAGAGCCGAGCAAGTGGAGGGGAAATTTGATTTTGTTGTAAGTAGAGCAGTTACTAGAATGCCTGATTTTTTAAACTGGGTGAAAGGTAAAATTAAAAGTAAATCCAATCACGAACGCAAAAATGGAATTCTATATTTAAAAGGTGGTGATTTAAACGCGGAAATGAGCACTGTCAAACAGAAATACAAAGAATTTCCACTTTCAGAAATCTACATAGAGGATTTTTTCGAGACAAAGAAAGTGATTCATGTGGTGATTTAATTCCATTTGAAGGAAAAATTATATTTGAATTAAATTTAAAAAAGGTTAATTCATTTAAAATAAGTAATTTAGAATAATCAAATCATTTATATTTTTGAACTTGTCAGTTAAAATAGTTTACGGTTTTCGTGTTTATTCGTTTTTCTTTCTTTTGAATTTAAAACTCTATATTTTCTTAATTCGAAAATTTGGACTTTCTTTTAATGCTTTTACAAAATGGAAAGCAATACAAAAATTAAAATCACAATTTACGATTGAAAAACAATTTTTTAGGTTTGTTAAAAACGAAAAACGAATTTATTTGAATTGTAATATTCCTGGTCTACCTTTTCCAAATTACTATGAAAGCTTACTTCGCTTTAGCGAAAACAGTACTGATAGTAACTTATCACAAATGGGAATTGTACAAATCGGTTTCACTAAAAAATGTCCATTAAATTGTGAACATTGTTATGAAGGGAAAGTGCTAAATTCCCCAGAATCTATTACTCTCGAAGAACACAAAGCAATCGTTGCAAAACTTCAAAAAAGTGGAGTTCCGATGATTCAATTTGGAGGAGGTGAACCTTTAAATCGATTTGAGGATTTAATTGAAGTTTTAAAATCTGCTCAACGCACGAGTGATTTTTGGATTTACTCCTCTGGATATGGACTTAGCTATGAAAAAGCGAAACAGTTAAAACAAGCCGGCTTAGCAGGAGTTTCAATAAGTTTAGACCATTATCAAGCAGATCAACACAATGTTTTTCGCAGAAACAATAAATCTTTTGAAAAAGCGGTAGAAGCAATACAAAATGTGCAAAGCGCAGGAATGTTAACAGCAATGACAATATGTGTCACAAGATCATTTTGTACAGTCGAAAATCTAAATTTATACCATCTATTTGCTCATGAATTGAATGTGCCGTTTGTGCAGTTAATGGAACCGCGATCTACTGGGAATTATGAAGGGCAAGATGTCTTATTGCAAAAAGAACATTTTGAGATATTGGAATCATTTTACATTAACCGAAATACAGAAAAAAGATACAAGAAATTACCAATTATTCAATATACTGGTTATCAGCAACGCAAAAAAGGATGTGGCGGCGCTGGAAATCGTTACATTTACATTGATACGGATGGATTTGTACTAGCCTGTCCATTTTGCCAGAACCGTAAATCTCACTTTTTATATGGCGATATTTCTGAAGATTTAAAAAAACTCAAAGAAGAAGGATGCGCATTAATTAATATTAACTAAATTAAATAAAATGAAAAAAAGCATTGCATGGATAATGATAGCTTCGATTTTCACAACACATTGTACTTTTTACAGATTAAGACAAGGTGACCCAAAAGAGTACAATGTAGGCTTGGAAGATGAGAAGATATATAATTCAAGGATTTTCCTACATATCGGAGATACTTATTGTGAATTAAAAAATTGGAAGAAAATTGAAAATAAAATAGTTGGAACTGCAACTTCCGTGAATTCTGAAGGAGATTTTTATTATAAAAAAGCTCTATCAAAAAAGAATTTTATTTCTTCAAAAAAAAACGAATATAACCTCTTACAAATGCATTTATTTGTTTCTGAAGCAATATACAATGATACAGATATAACAATTGACATAAAGGACATTGAAAAAGTCCATCTTCTAAATAAAAATGGTGCATTAACAGTTTTTTCATTTGTAGCAACAACTTCTGTTTCAGCGACTGCTGCTATTTTCGTATTCCTGGTAATTGCTTGTAGTTGTCCACATGTTTATATCAATGATGGGAATAATTGGCACTTTACAAATTCCATGTTCACAGGAGCAATGAATCCAACTTTAGAAAGATTTGATTACAAACGAATTCCAGATTTTCATCCAGAAAATACTTCCTTAAGTTTGGAATTACGCAACGAAGAAAAAGAAATTCAATTTACCAATACACTTAAATTAGTAGCTATTTATCATCAAAAAGGAGAAGAAATAATTGCCACGCAAAAAGGGGAATTTACACGTGTTTCTACAAAACGATTTCCTCAATCAGTAACAAATGATGCTGGCGATGTAAAGAACAATTTTTCAAGTCCAAATTCAGAATCATATAATTTCAATAATACTGATAAAGTTGGCATGTCTAATTTGCATGCTACCTTCTCGACTGAAAATTTAAAATCAGCTAATTTAATTTTAAGTGTTAAAAATCCGAAATGGGGTGGATTTGTCTATCATGAATTCACGAAATTATTTGGTGATTATTTTCAAAAATGGGTGAAGTCAAAAGCCAGAAAAAGCAATAAACAACTTTATTCAAACATTCGTAAAGCTGGGATTTTACTTGCTATTGAAGTAAAAGAAGGAAATAAATGGAAACAAATTGAAGATATTAACTTAGTTGGAGAAGCAGGTTTTCAAAAAATAGCGGTTTCAATTCCTCAGAAATATCTAAAGCATAATACACTAACAATTCGACTTCGAAGCGGCTTCCAATTTTGGGAAATTAATGAGCTTGCATTATCTGAAAAAGTAACTGAAAATTTGAAAATTGAAGAATTAGATGCAAAGATTTTAAGCGTAAATAATGATTTTCAATCGCTAATTAAATCCGATGATTCCCAATATTTAATTCATCGACAAGGAGAAGAACCGATTACTGTACATTTTTCAGGATTAAAAACTGACGGTGAAAGAACATTGTATTTGAAAAGTAAAGGCTATTATAAAACGATTCAAAATCATGTAGGACAACCTGAATGGAAACAACTATTAACAATAAATAAAATTGGTGGATTTTCAAGATTTTCGAAACAAAAATTTGAGGATTGGTCACAATGGAAAGATCTGTTAACTGAAATCGGATTAACTGAAAAATTTATAGAAGTTAAAAACTAAAACATGAAAAAGAACATAAATAATTATCATTTTCTTTTGCTTTTGTTTATCACTTTAGGTTTAACAAGTAAAACTATTTTAGCGCAAGACACCTTAATTAAAAAGAATGGTGAAATTGAATTGGGTAGAGTATTAGGCATTGATAGTTTAGGAAAAACACT
The DNA here is from genome assembly GCA_945897765.1 of Chitinophaga pinensis. Classification (GTDB taxonomy): domain Bacteria; phylum Bacteroidota; class Bacteroidia; order Flavobacteriales_D; family Crocinitomicaceae; genus UBA952. The sequence continues at coordinate 6,251 of CAMDGP010000031.1, read as the reverse complement.
AGAATTTCAAGACAAAGAAGGTGTTAGGTTAATTGCTTTTGCTAGTTTGCAAAAATACACTACTAATGATTTAAGTAGTTCTTGGATAAAAAAATCATCATTTAATACAAATAATTCTTCTGATGATGCTGTCAAAAAATTTGCAATAAACCATAAATATTTAAAATTTGAACCTAGCAAATACAGTGTTGGATTTAACTTTATGTCGTTAACAAACCCAGCTTTAGTTAATGATTTTGATTACTACGGTAGAACTTACTCGACTAATCGACACTTAGATAGTTATTTCCAAATTGAATTATCAGAGAAATTTGCTTTAAGATTTCCAATAAGAATTGGAATTAAACCATTAAACGGAACTATAATCAATCCACCAACTAATTTTTATGACGCATATTCTAGAGAGCTCATTGCTGATATAGGAGTTGAGCCAATATTTTACTTTAAAAAGAACATTCATAAATTAAATTGGTTCGTAGCACCTTCATTTTCAGTCGGTTTAGGTAAGTCCGTTAGAAGAATAATTGATGATAATTCTTACTCTATTTCATATACAAATATTGAAAACAAAACGTTTTACCGCATAGGATTTCTAGTTGGTTTTCAGTATTGGTTTACTGATTACCTACAATATGAAATGTCTTATGGATACTTGGTTACAAATAACTATTGGTTTCCAACATTTGATTCAACAGATAACCTTTACAATCAAGCTTATCTAGCTAGAAACTTAAGAATTGCACTTGCTTATAGATTTTGAGAAAAATTTCAGTTCAAAATAGCTGGATAAATCAACTGAAATGAGGGGATTTCAACTGGAAATTGTTCTCCAGTAACCAAATCTTGAAAAGTATAGAAACCGCTCATCCTTCCATAAGGTGTAATGATTTGGCATCCAGAAATGTATTCGTGTATTTCGAATTGTTTTAATATCGGTTGTTCTCCAATTACTCCATCACCACTAACGATTGAAGAGCCATGATTTAAGTGCTCTATCTTCCAATAGCGTCTTAAAAGTTGAACCGGATTCTCTCCTTGATTTTGAATTCTAATATGGTAATTGTATAAATAAGAACTAGTGTCAATATTCGATACATCATCTCGAAACTGAGTTTTGACTTGAATTTGAATCGAATTAATAATCTTTTTTGACATGGTAAATATTAGTTATACAATTAACAAAATTATTGAATTATAGTTTAGAATTGGAATTTGCAACAATTACCTTTTCAATTAATTAATTCCTTTAAAAAATCAATTTCCACTTTTGTATTGAAAGAATGTAAACAAACACGTATGCATTCTTTACCTTGAGTAACCGTTGGAGAAAATATTGGCTTTGTAAAAATTCCATTTTTTTTCAATCGCTCTGCAAGTTCAATAGTACTTTTAATTGTATTGGTTTCAATAATTTGTATTGGAGATCTTAAATCTGAAGGATATCGAGAAACATCAGTCAGTTCCTTTCTGAAATATGTAATAGTCTTTAGTAAAGACTCTTGCTTTGTTGCTATCAAAGAACTGTTTAATAAGTAATTTATTGTTTTATAATCTTGAGGAGGCAAAGCTGTTGTATAAATAAATGGCCTTGCAAAATTAACTAAGAATTCCACCAAATCTTTTGAACCAACAATTGCTGCACCATGAAATCCATAAGCTTTTCCAAAAGTAATAACTCGAGCAAAAACAAGGGATTCAAGGTTTAATTCTTGAATAAGCCCAACTCCTTTTTTTCCAAAAACACCAACAGAATGAGCCTCATCTACAATTAAAAAAGCTGCATTATCCGTACAAATCTCAACTATTTCTTTTAATGGACTTACATCTCCATTCATTGAATACAAGGACTCCACAACTACATAAATAACACCATCTAATGCATTCAATTTAGTATTTAAATCAGTTAAATCGTTGTGTTTGAAACTTACAGAATTTGCAAAAGAAAGTCGAATTCCATCACGAATACTTGCATGTACTAATTCATCATATAAAATAGTGTCACCTCGTTGCGGAATTGTGCTTAACAGCGATAAATTAGCTGAATAACCAGAATTAAAAACCAATGAAGACTCAACATTAAAATGATTAGCTAAAAATCTTTCGCAATTATCTGCTTCAGAAGAATTTCCTGAAAGTAAACGAGACCCTGTTGCACCGCTTAGATATCCTTCAAATTTTTCAATAACATTATCGCGAGCAAATCCTAAATAATCGTTTGAAAAAAAATCTATTGTTGAATCAACTAAAGTTAAAGATCGAAAAGTTCCTTCTTTTTTACGTTTACTGAGTTTATCAAGAAGTTTTGCATCCATTTTTACAATGAATCAACAGAACTAACTTTTCGAGGAATAAAACCTTTTTCAATCGCTTCAAGTCTAGCAGCTTCAATTTCTTTTTCTCGTTGAATTTCTTTTGCTTTTCTTGCTTCAATTTTTTCGTCTGGAATTGTTACAGGCTGTTCCGCATCTTTGAAAGGTTCTTTTGGAAGTAATCCAAGAATTTCAAACATTTCTTTGTCTTCGTTGAAATCAGGATTTGGAGTCGTTAATAATTTGTCACCTGCGAAAATAGAACCTGCACCTGCCATAAAACATAAAGCTTGTGCTTCCATATTCATTTTAGTGCGACCAGCTGAAAGACGAACAACTGTTTCAGGAAAAACGATGCGGGTTGTAGCAACCATTCGAATCATTTCCCATTGTTCAATTGGTTTTTGATCCTCTAAAGGAGTTCCTTCAACGGCTACCAAAGCATTAATTGGAATAGATTCCGGCGGAGTTTCCATTTGCATATAACTAAACAACAAACCCATTCTATCTTCTACCGCTTCACCCATTCCAATTATTCCACCGGAACAAACGGTAATTCCTGCTTTGCGAGCGTTATCAATCGTATTTAATCGGTCTTCGTATTCTCTTGTTGAGATAACATCTCCATAAAATTCAGGTGAAGTATCCAAGTTGTGATTGTAAGCAAATAAACCTGCATTTTTCAATCGTTTCGCTTGGTCTTCGTTCATCATACCTAAGGTACAACAAACTTCCATTCCCAAGTCATTAACAGATTGAACCATTTCAATCACATTGTCGAAATCTTTATTGTCGCGCACTTCTCTCCAAGCCGCACCCATACACAAACGCGATGAACCATTCGCTTTTGCATTCTTTGCTTGCTCAATAACTGATTCTACCGTCATTAATTTTTGAGCTTCAACATCTGTATGGTAACGAGCTGCTTGAGGACAATAACCACAGTCTTCAGCACAACCACCTGTTTTTATACTTAACAACGAAGACATTTGAACCTCACGCGGATTGTGATATTGACGATGAATTGTTGCTGCTTCAAACACTAGTTCTAATAAAGGCTTATTGTATAATTCAACAAGTTGCGCTTTTGTTTGATAGTTTGGATTTACTTTCATAATGCAAATATAAGACTGAAAAGGTAATTAAATTGAAAATGTAGAATTGAAAATGTAAAATGAACACTTCTACAGGCTAAGCGCAAGAAGTGAAAAGTTAAGAATGAAAAGTTTTAAAAAATAGATAATTATTTACTTTTTTTCAAGTAAGCAAGCTGCATAAGCTTTTATTGCTCTTCTTTCTCCGAAGGAATCAACTTTTTCGTGCGTTGTAGCTTTTATTGAAACAGCATCTTCTTCTATCTTTAAAATTTCAGCAATAGCACGTTGCATAGCGGGTATATGCGGATTCAATTTTGGTTTTTCTAAAATGACCGTAGAATCTATGTTTATAACAGAATAACCTTTTTCGTTAACTTTATTATAAACTTCTTTAAGTAAGATTTTTGAATCTATTCCTTTGAATTGGGGATCAGTATCTGAGAAATGAAAACCGATATCACGAAGATTAGCTGCTCCTAATAATGCATCACAAATAGCGTGTAAAAGAACATCTGCATCTGAATGACCAACTGCCCCTAAATCAGATTCAATTTTCAATCCTCCAATCCATAAAGGATAATTTTCTGCTAATTGGTGTACATCAACACCATATCCGATTCGAATATTCATTTATTCTCCAGCTGTTGCTGCACCTCCACCTTGACCTAAGTATAAGCGAATTGTAAATCTCAATGTATTCCCAAGCGGACTTTGTCGAGTTAAAGCTGCTAAATAAGAGAAATCAAAAGCAAACATATTATACTTCAAACTTGCTCCAAAATTTAAAAATTGGCGATCTCCTTTATTTTTGTTTTCATAGAAAATCCCTGTTCTCACAGCAAAAACATCATTATACCACCACTCTACTCCTGCTGCGATATTGATTTCAGCCAACTCTTCTTTTAATCTTGAACCTTTTACGATTTCATAAGAACCATCTGTATTTTGAATAAATTTACCATCTTCATCTTTTGCTAATGCTCCTGGTGCATCGTAAAAGGATTGAATCATTCCGCTAATTACACCTACGTCGTTTGTTCTACCAATGAAAGCATCGTTAGGTAAACTATTATAACCAACAGTTGATTTTGTAATTCCCGGAGTTGGAACTAACAATTTTTGTAAATCAACTGCAAAAGTTACGTGATTGTATCTATCAAATTCTGCTTTAAATGAATTTCCAATTTTCATATTCATTGGAATAAAGTCACGTTTTGATAATTCAGAATAAGCTACTTTATTTCCGATGTTATTGAAGGTAGCAGCAAACGTATATACTCCATCTAACTTACCAATTTTTGCTTCATCATTGTAATAAGTGAACGATAAATCCGCAGCTCCAACAACACCAGGTTTTGTATTCACTCCACCAACAGTTAAACCACCAGTTAAATTTGAATATGCAAATTTCCCATTTAATCCGATACTTAACTTATCTGCCAATCTAAAAGCATAAGCACCAGTAAGTTCAAATTCACTAGGTTTATCATCCCGGATAACGTTTCCTGACGCATCTGTAAACGTGATTTCTCCAAGGCTGAAATATCTTAAAGAGCCACCAATTGTATGAATTTTATTCAATTGAACATATCCTGATAAATAGGATAAATGAATGTCATTTGTTAACTGTCTTAACCAAGGAACATACGACAAACTAATTTCAGATTTAACTTTAGAAAAACTTAAAGAAGATGTATTCCAATAAACAGAGGTAGAATTTGGACTTAAAGCTGTTCCTGCATCACCCATCCCACCTGCTCTTGAATCGGGAGTTATCGACATAAAGGGCAAAGCTGTTGTGATTGTATTTAACTGTAAGTCATTGTCTGTTACACCTGAACCTGTTGGTTGCGCAAATGAAATAAACGAAATGATTGTAAAAAAAAGAAATAGACCAGTATTTTTCATTTAGAATTGTTCAAATATAGATTTGTAAATATACGTAAAAGTGAAAGTTTTATTGTTTTATCAGCGCAAAATAACCAACTTTTCTGTTTTCTCAGTAGTCAAACCATCAGAATTTTTAATTTTTAAACGATAAACATAAACTCCCTTAGCTAATTGATCTTGGTAGTCATCTTTACCATCCCATTCAATTCCTTCTGCTCGGAAACCAGTTGTTGGAACAATTGTATTGATTGTTTTTACTAAACGTCCAGAAACTGTGAAGATTTGAATTTGAGTTTCTAAACTATTACAAGCTTGATTATGCTCAAAGATAAAGGATGTTTTGGTTGTAAAAGGGTTTGGGTAATTATAAACATGATCTAATTTAGGTTCTTCCTTTTCTTGAACGATAAAATCAATTATAACAGTGGAAGAATTATTATTTACATCCCAAACTTTAATTTCTAAATTATGTTTTCCTTTCTCTAAATTTTTAAGCTGATACCTAATTTCACCTCTTTGGAAATTATCTAATTCAGAAACATAAAAATCATTAAGATTAATTGGATTTGCAACATCACCATCTAAAACAGCTAAAATGTCATGACCAATCCCATTTCCAACAGTGTTAATTCCATTTTCGTCGAATGCTTTCATTAAAAGCACTGGTTCAGAATCAGTAACACTTCCGTTTACAAACTTTTCATCATTCATAAATGCCTCTAAGGTTGGGCCTTGATTGTCAATAATTCCGTTTGGATCAATGCCACCAATTAAAAAAGTTGTATCATAACCAAAAGCATCGTCGTTATCATTATAAGCGTAATAGCTTATTTTACCGTTGCCAAAATTTAGGGCAATATCTTTTGGAACTACAAATGAAAACTCAAAATAGCCAGCATTAATTGAGGCTTTTCCTTTATAAACGATGTTTCTTTGAAGTTCATAATTAATTTCA
>CAMDGP010000030.1 GCA_945897765.1 Chitinophaga pinensis | reverse complement strand
AAAATATGTCATCACAAATTGTGATGACATCAAAAACAAAACGACCAAATTCAGCATTACCATTTGCTTTTACTGAACATGGAGTTGCAATGTTATCAAATGTCTTAAAAAGCAAACAAGCGAGATTAATTAGTGTAGAAATCGTAAGGGCATTTATTGCATTAAAGAAATTTGCACTTTCAAATCAAGAATTAATTTTAAGATTAAACGAGATTGAAATAAAATACAACCAAAAATTCAGCGACATTCATCAAGCTCTCAATTACCTTATTCAAAAAGATAAAAAAACCATTTCCCAAAAACAACGAGAAAAAATAGGATTTAGAAATACTGATTAAACATTAATAATTCAAAATTCATATCTGTTTTTCTTGTGCGAAATCAACTATTTTACTAACTTAAAGTAAAAAATAAGTTATGGAATTAGAAATAATCAATCAAAAAATCTACACAGTTAGAAATGTAAAAATCATGCTAGACAAAGATTTAGCAGAATTATACGAGGTGGAAACACGCGTTTTAAAACAAGCAGTTAGAAGAAATGCAAAACGATTCCCTCCTGATTTTTTATTTGAACTAACCAAAGAAGAATCTAATGCTTTAAGATCACAATTTGTGACCTTAAAAGTAAATAGAGGTGAGTTTTCAAAGTATTTACCATTTGCTTTTACAGAATTAGGAATCGCAATGTTGTCGACAGTTTTAAATTCAGAAAGGGCAATTCAAGTTAACATTTCTATAATGCGTGCATTTGTATTACTACGACAATTTGCCTTATCGCATACTGATTTAACAGAAAAACTTAATGAATTAGAATTGAGATATGATCAAAAATTCAGCGACATTCATCAAGCTCTGAATTACCTTGTACAAAAAGATAAAAAAACCATTTCCCAAAAAACACGAGAAAAAATAGGATTTAGAAATACTGATTAAACATTAATTCGCCGCGGCGAATTCAAAATTCACATCTGTTTTCTTGCGTCAAATCAACTAATTTAAATTACCTCATTTTCCCAGCATCTTTCAAATCTTTAGTCCATATTTGTGCATTTTTTATGGCTTCTAAAACTTCTTCAGGTTCGTTAACAATTTGCCAAATTTCCTGATGATCTTCAGCCATAAACTTTTCACGAATCGCATGATCCATCAATAATCGAAATGGTTCATAATAACCTCTTGTGTTTAAAATGATTATTGGTTTAGAAAATTGACCTAGTTTTTTCAAAGTTATAGCCTCAAAAAGTTCTTCATACGTACCTGTGCCACCTGGAAGTGCAACCAAAGCATCCGTTCCCTCTAAGAATTTTGATTTGCGTTCGTGCATTGTTTGGGTGTAAACAAAATCAGAAACTCCCCGATGTCCCCATTCTACTTCATTCATAAATTGCGGCATAATGCCTTTTATAGTTCCACCAGCTTCTAGTATTGAATCTGCCAATTGTCCCATCAAACCAGAGGAGCCCCCACCAAAAACTACAGAAACACCATTTTCAGCAAAATCTATCGCCATTTTTGCGGTTGCTTCAAAATAATCGGAATGGATTTGCCCACTTGAGGCACAATAAACACATACTTGCATACTAGTTTTTTTTGCTAATTTAAAATTTGTTAATTGAGATTGGGTCTTTCTCAAGTTTTTCCCATAAAAAAAGCGGAACAAACTAATTCATTCCGCTTTCTTATATTAACCAAGATTGTATTACAATCTGTATTTTTTAAAGAATGCATCCCAATTCCAAATGAAATTGCCCATCACCTCGTCCATTCTTTTCAAGAACAATGGATTAGGCGCTTGCATTCTTCTAAAGTATTCATCTTGAAAATCGTTTAATTTGTATTTATGGAAAACTGCTTTCGACATACCGTAAATCCAATTTTTAGACGGATGATTCACACGTGTGATAAAACTTTGGTATTCACGAATTAAGTTTTTAAAAGCATTAATGTCCATTTCGTACATTTTAGCTAGTTTTTCGAAAATCAAACTTTCTACTCTCGCTGCTTGGTCGGCGTCAAATGTACTTTCTAAAAAAGATAAATTTCCAACGATCACAATTAAACTGAATTCACCATTGTGTTTTTCAGTAATGTTAGGACAGGCAACAAATGCAGGGTCTTCATTTATTATAGAGGCAACTTCCTTAAAGCCTTTGTCAACACTATCAAATATAGCATTGATGAAAACATTTGCGACTTGATTATCGCCAAGTTTCTTTTTTATGAGTGTGCTAAACATCTATATCGTTTTAATAATTGGTCTACTTACAAAATTAGTGTACTAGTTTGGCCGTCTGAGGTAGTATGTTAATTCGTTATTAACTAAGTTTTCAACAGACATGTAACTACTCCATTGTTTAAAACTCTATGTTTGAGTATAAAAAACTAGGATTAATTTCGTGAAAAATTTGAGATGAAAGGAATTATTAAAACAAGCAAAGGAGACATGCACGTAACTTTTTACGATAAAGATGCTCCAAATACAGTTGCTAACTTTGTAAAATTAGCACAATCAGGTTATTACGATGGTCTTAAATGGCACCGCGTTCTTCCAGATTTTGTAATTCAAGGTGGTTGCCCAAATTCGAAAGATGGCGCAAAAGGAATGCCTGGCACAGGAGGTCCTGGTTACCAAATCGATTGTGAATTAACAGGCGAAAACCAATTTCACGATAGAGGTGTACTTTCAATGGCACACGCTGGAAAAAATACAGGTGGATCACAATTTTTTGTTTGTCACTCTAGAAGAAACACATCCCATTTAGACAGAGCTCATACCTGCTTTGGTATTGTAACAGAGGGATTAGATGTAATTGATGAGATTCGACAAGGAGACAGCATTGATACAATTCAGATTCTTGAGGATTAGTTTACAGTGAAAATCAATTCAGGTGATTTTTCTTCATAAAATAAAGAATAAGACCGGTAGTGATATCGGTTTTTTTTTATGCCTGCTATTTTTAAGATTTAATTAAAAAAACTCAATCCTTCAAAACCACAATTCGTTGATTCCAAATACGATTAGAAGTTTGAATTTGAACTAGATAAACACCACTTGCTAACTGATTCGGAATTTTAGTTTTTAACTCGTTTTTTCCAGTTAGAATTTGAATTTTTGCTCCTTTTTGATCAAATAAACAAAACGTGAAATCGCCATTCAAATTAATCGTCAACTCTTCACTTGCCTGAATTGGATTTGGAAAAATTGATGGAGTTGCTATTTGTGATTCAACCAAACTAACAAAATTTCCAATATTTACATTATCCAAATATAAGACGTTGCCGTATTTACCAATGTTTCTAAAAGCAATTTGAAGATTATCCTCATTTGTAAAAGCAGTTAAATCGACGGAATCCGTTCGCCATTGTGTAGCGCTTGGAACAAAGAAATCTTGAAAATCAGGCGAAGTCGCCAAATCAGTTCCTCCTTTTAAATAAAGCGATTGATAAGTTGCACCACAATCTGTTGATGCCAAAACTTCCAATGTATCACTGTTCACACTTCCCCAACGAGCGTAAGCAATATCAAATTTCAAATAAGGATTTGTGGTAATTGAATTAGCAGAAAAATTCATTATTAAATAGTCTGAATTTCCCTGTGAATCATTGTTATAATTATCAAAAATAGCAGATTTACTTGATGTTCCAAAACCTCCAACTGTTGATGAAACAAACCATTGCGCATCATTATTCGGATTGTTAATACTCCAAGCTGACGGCAAAAATGTTCCTTCAAAACCTTCTTGAATGGCAGTTGGAAGACTTAAGAAATTTAAGGTTACTTCAATCGTATCGGGGTCAGAATTACCATTTGCATCCGTAATTCTCAAAATCGCTAAATGAGTTCCACTTTGACTAAAATAAACAGCTGGATTTCTTAAGTTAGACGCACTCGGACTTCCTGTAGGAAAAGTCCAATTCCAAGTTGCATTCGTATGATTTAAAAATGAATGATCCTCGAAATAAAATGAATCGATTTCGCACACAACATTTTGAGTTAATTTATCGACCATCGCTCGCGCTATTGGAAGTGAAGGCTGCTCCGTAAGTGAACTTTCCCAAATTCCTTTACCGTAAGTTGCCAATCGAATTTTTCCATCTCTGTAAAATGGTTTCAAACTATTTCCACTTGTAAACAAAGGCAAACCGCTATTATCAAGTTCAAATTGAGTCGTATTATTTCTGTAGTAAACAGCTTTATTGGTTGCAATATAAAGACCTCCATCCGTTCCTGCAACGTGTGCAATTGATTGAATTGATTCATCTAAAAAAACAGAAGAAGTCCAATTTTCCCAAACCTGTCCAGAATTAACTGTTTTGTAAATTTTAAATCCGTTTGCACCATCTGGATATGCAACCCAAAGGTGATTCTCGTTTAATGGATTTTGCGCCAATAACATACGACGACTATTGCCATTAGGCTTGTTGAGTTGTGACCAAGTTACTCCACCATCAGTCGTTTTCCAAAGCGTACCATTTGAGCCAGAAGCAGGTTGTTGACTTAAATAAATCACATTCGGATTGCTCGAACACACTTCGATGTATTTTACTTGTGCGCTTGAATTTGTACCAAATGTATATAGCAAATTAAAGGAAGCACCACCATCTGTGGTTTTCCAAATGGAGTTATCCTTTCCGATGTAAGCAATGGAATAGCAATTTGGATGAAACTCCATTTCACTTGATTCTGCGGCATAATAACTTTCATTTGGAGCCATTCCAAAAGGAGCATTTGCAATTGGATCGTTGAGGTTGACTGGAATTATTTTCCCTGCAATATCTGAGAAATAGGTTTTGCGATTTTGACCTGGGTTGACATAACCAGTTGGTGCTTCTCCTCCGCCAAGTTCTAAGAAATTTCCAGTTCCGTAATTATCGAAATGTGCTAAATTTCCATTGTGGTATAAACCTCCAACTAAAATATCTTCATTCCAACCACTACCAAATCCCCAGTAATCGGAACCGTGAACACCTGACATTTTAAATTCATAATTGCTAGTGAAAAAATCCGTAGAACTATAAACGCCTCCGTCTGTAGTAATCCAAGTTTTGTTTCCAATTGCCCTAAAATCTTGCATATCAACATGCATATTCAAAGGTCCACCAACATATCCGGCAACAGAAGTGAAAGTTTGTCCTCCATCTAACGAACGATATAAATTCAATCCACCAACTAAAATTTCATCCGGATTAGAAGTAGAAGCCATTAATCCACAATTATAAAATCCTTGGTGATACGTCCATTCTGGCCAACCAATTGCTAGATTTTTATGTTCAGGCGAATAAGGACCACCTACTTGTCCACATGGAAGCGACCAGCTTGAACCACCATCATCACTTCTATAAACTCCAATATAACCAAAATCATCTGCTTTCGATTCACCAATTAAATAAGCATAAACTCGGTTTGGGTCTGAAGGAGTAACAGCTAAACGCGCACCACCGTCATTTCTTGCAGGATCAGTTGACGAGTACCAACCAGTAGATTGAACAGTCCAAGTTGCACCAAAATCTGTTGATTCCAAAAATTCTGCTGAAATCGTTGTAGGATTATTTCTAACAAGGTATATAATGGATGGGTCTGCTGTGTTCGCTTTTACATCATATGACTTGTTTGAAAAAAGTAAAGACCAAGTTGTTCCGCCATCGTTTGAGCGATAAGTTCCATTGTCAGTACAAGCTAAAACGAGTTGGTCATACAATGGATTGATGAGGATTTCATTTACCCCAAAATTAGAATTTGGCAACACATTTGTCCATTGTTGAGCACCATCAATCGAACGATAAATTCCATTATTTCCACCTGCAAAAACAATATTCGGATTAGAAAAATGAACTTCAATTGCGGTTACACCACTTCCAAAATCTTCATTTTTAGAAACTAAAGTCCAATTCAAACCTTCATTCGTGCTTTTATACACTTCGCCAGGTTCTGTTCCGCAGTAAACAACAGAAGGATCTCCTAAACATTGATCTAAGCTGTAAACATTTGTTTGACCTGAACCCTGAGCGCCACCTTCTTGAAAATTTGTAATCGGTCCAACAATTGACCAATTAGAAGATTTTTCAGCATTTTGTTTCAAACGATACGCTTTATCTTCCAACCTTGATAGCTCAAAACTTGGATAGTTGATAAAACCATTTTCATCAGTGAAATTCAAGTATTTTCTTCGCCAGCGCTTGTAAAACTGAGTGTGATAGCTTTTTACGAATGAATGGGTTTTGTAATAGTTTTTGTATAGTTCATCAACTTCAAAAATCGATGGATTTTCTGAATACATTCTTTTTGACCAATCTGGAAGAGTAACGATTTCTGATTGGGAAGGCTTTAGTAAATTTTGAGCGTAAAAACTACTTGAGCAACTAAAGCAAATTGAAATTGAAAAGATGATTTTTTTTAACATAAGAAATAGGAATTTAAAATCAATAAAAAAGTGAATCAGAGAAAGAGTTTATTAATTCACTACCTGTACCACTTTATTCAAAGCTCTGTATTTTGCTCTAATTTTCCCACCTTTAGACGTTCCTTCAATTACATCTAGTTCATGCAGACGATCCATGTAAACGGTTGAATTTCCAATTGCTAACGATGTCATTTGTGGAATTCCTAGAATTAAATTTGTTGCTCCGTCTTGATCTTGAAGTGCTAACGCAGCCTGCCCCCAAGCACCATTACCAATTAAAATGCCAACTGCTTCATCGTTTGATAAAGGAGTTCCAACCCAAGTAATTGTCTGAGCTTGTGTTTTTTTTAAGGTATCAAAATCGGAAGCAAAAGCAATTGCATCAACTGCTGGAATGCTATTTATAAAAATTTGTCCAGTTACATTTTCGTATTTGAAACTTCCTGCTGTAATTCTTCCTGCGTACTCTTTGAAATGTCCTGTATAAAGGGGATTGTAAGCTAAAGTATCGCCGTTAAAAGTGACGTAAGAAGTGGAATCTAATTCTAAAATAGTTCCCGTTGGTCCACCAAAACGGAATTTGGCTACCACCCACGTTTTATCCGAATTTTGATTGTAAAAAACTTCATAATCAGTATAAATTTTATCTTGATTTACATCGGAAGAATTTTCCTTGGCACAAGAGGTTAAAATACTGATAACTAATAAACTTAAGAAACCTAATTTTTTCATTTTTGATAGATTTAGATTATTCAGTAAAAATAAATAAAAAAAGGATTTTTGAATCGAAAGTTTCTACTAATCATAATAAATCACTATTTCTTTCCTCATTCCTTCAAACAAAATTCTACTTTTGCACTTCTACAATTTAGGCTTTTCCGATGACAATTAATGAATTATTCAAAGCGTTTACAGATATTGAGTTTCAGGCAAATCGATTGATGAAAATCAAAAATTTCGATGATGGACATTTACAGCAATTTGATGTTCGTTCCGAAGAAGTTAGAATCGAAGTTTTGCGATTAGATTTAAGTGAAGAAATGAATGAAGAATTCAATAATTTAGGTAGAATTGATTGTGATTATTCTCCGAAAATAAACTTTGGTCACACTTTGCTCAATATTCTCACTTTTGGTTTTTATAAAAAACGATACATCTCTAGTAAACGTGAGACCTATTTTTTAGGGGAGATCAATCAACGTAAAAAATTGTTTCTTCACACCAAACATCAACTTAAAGATACCTAATGAGTAATAAATTGGATGCTTCTTATTGGCAGAGTCGCTATGAAAATAATCAAGCGGGTTGGGATTTGGGAGCTGCTTCAAAACCCATTGTTGAGTACGTTAATCAGTTAACAGATAAAAATTTAAGCATTTTAATCCCTGGTTGTGGTAATGCGCACGAAGCTGAATACTTGTTCAAAAAAGGTTTTAAAAACGTAAAAGTCATTGATTTAGCTGCAGCGCCACTTGAAAATCTTAAAAAAAGAGTTCCTGATTTTCCAGAATCACAGCTTATTCAGGGGGATTTTTTTGAATTGAACCAACAATTCGATTTAATCATTGAGCAAACACTTTTCTGTGCAATCGACCCTGTTTTACGAGCGGAATACGTTCAAAAAGCAAGTGAATTATTGAAACCAAATGGCAAATTTGTTGGTTTACTTTTTAATCGTGAATTTGAATCTGGCCCGCCTTTTGGAGGAAATAAAGACGAATATTTGAATTATTTTTCACCTTGCTTTCAAAATATAGAAATGGAGATTTGTCATAACTCAGTTGCGCCTCGAAGTGGAACTGAATTGTTTTTTATTGCAAAAGGAATTAAAAATTTAGTTTGAAAAATAGTTTCTTTTCTTGGCACCGGTTATTCTTGATTTTATTTCAAGAAATCCTTTAATTTTAGGGATATTTCTAGTCCTAATTGCCATTTTTATTATAGAATTTATCTCAGGTTTTGATATTGTTCAATTGACAGGTAGCTGCCCTTGGGACTACTAAAATGGTTGTCAAATAATGGAATATGTTCAAATTTAATATTTACGAGCTTGGATGCTTTTCGTATTTATGATTGAGAAATCTATAGTTCTCTTGATAAAGCGTTTGAAGTTTAAAATATCGAGAAGTTTCTGAAATCAATATTATTTAAATAAATTTAGATTTAACCTTCTGTAAATCAAGGCTAAAATAAAGCCAATCATTACACCTGTTGTATTCGCAAGTGCATCCAACCAAGAAGGTTCTCTACCAGGAACGAAACCTTGGCAATATTCCATTAGTAAACCATAAAGTATCAATAATGGTAAAAAAAATAAGTGTTTTCTGAAATTATCCAATAACATTCCGGCATTCAAACTAAAAATCGTGTAGGCAATAAAATGATTAATTTTATCATGTTCACCCAATTCAATCCCAGACTTTGGGGGCATCAAACTCAATATTGTAATTCCAATAATTACACAAATCAAAGCTATTTTTAGAAGGTTTTTATCCCATAATTTCATTGAGCGAAATTAATAATTTGTTTGATGTTTCCTTTTAAAACGGAGTTCACTAGATTCAATTTGACAAAATTACAATTATCAGTTCGTGAACATTTTTTTTGCAACTTCATCTTTAATGCCTTATCTTTTTTATTAATTTGTGTATCCGCAATAGTACCAGTAAAATACTTGAATATTTAAACTTAAGGATTTATTCGAAGTGAGAACTATTTAGTGATTGATAGGCGAACAATTATTGGCCTTGAATTTCATGGTTTTAGCTACTGAACTGAAACTGGTTTATTTTAAGGATTTCTGTAATCAGTCAGCAGACTGACGCCAAAATCCAGTTTCAGAAAGGAGATAAAATTGTTCGCTACGAGTTGTAAATAATTATAGAACAAATATTTGCGAACAAAAAGAAATTCAGAGCCTTGATTTTTTGTTTCTTTTGTATCAAGGAAAAAGAAAGGCAAAATTAATAATTGCTCAAATTGAGATTTTTTTTCGGTTATGAACTACAGTTGTATTATTTTTTAGTTGTACGAAAGCGTATTCTCAATTAATTTAGTTTTCAAACTGCAAAAAATATTCACTTGCACTAACCTTTTCCAGGGTTCTTTCCACCAATTGATGGTTTCGCTGGAGAAACTGCTGGTTTAGACGGGTTAGGTGCTGGTTTAGAAGGTGAAGTTGATGGTTTATTTACAGGGGAAGAAAATATTGGTTTCGAATTAATTACAGGCTTCTCATTTTTTATTGGAGTTGATGAATTTGGTTTCTCACGCTCGAAATCTGAGTTTATTTCTGGTTTTTTATCTGGAACAGAACCATTCGATTCGCTTTGAATTCCATCATTTCCACCATCAACTTTATTGACAGGTTCAAAATCGTTTCCTCTAATTGGTTCTTTAATTTGTGGATTAAAATCTTTTATTGTTCCATCAGGGTTTGATTCACGTGGAGCACTACTCAAAAGTCCACCTTCACCAAATGTTCTATTATTTGTGTTAAGAGCAGGTTTTTTAATATCGTGTAAAATTCTACCACGAGCTGGATTTGTTGGTGTTGGGATTGGATTTGGCGTAATATCTAAGAAGCCATTGTCAAAAATACAACCGCGCATTTCTTCTGGAGTAATCCCCATCTGTTCGCAACGACGACGAGCATTTGTTTGACGTCCCATGTCTAAGTCATTCAACGTGTAATGAACTCTCGGAAATGATCGATCGGTGTAAGAAAGCGTTGATCGTCCCATTCCATAATCGAATAAGGTTGTCAAGTCATTTACGCGCCATTCTTCAGCGAAATCTTTTGCTAAAAATGCCAAATATTCTTTTTCAGCAATTTCTGAACCGCGCGATAAAGTAGGATTACCAAAAGTTGAAAAAGAAGCATAAACTGGACGGAAACTATTGTTGTTGTTTCTCGAATTAAAATCATCGTTCATGTCGCCATTTGCATTTCCTAGTAGACCTTCAAATTCAGCTCTATCGCATGCGAAAATTTGAACAGTAACGTTTGCTAATTGCATACTTCCGCTCATTCGACTATCTAATATAACAGTTTCACCAGTTGGCCAAGAAATAATGTAGTTTCTACCTTCCAAGCGAATTGTTCCACCATGAGGCAAAAAATAAGTTCTTCCTTGAAGTTGAATAGGTTGACCTTCTAATCGAAATGTCGTATTATTGAAATCTGGTTTATCTTCGGCGTAATAACACAAACGATCACCACCAACATTCATTGCCACAGCAGTATTCAATGAAAAACTCTCGCTTTGTGGTTTTTGACGTGTTTGAACTTCAAAATGACCTTTATTCGATTTTGATAAAACGAATTCACCAACTGTTTGAAAGGAATACGTTGCTTTATCAAAGGAATTTAGATGTGGGTCGCCATAACTTCTTCCAGTTAATCGCTCACATAAACTATGATTTAAAATCATTTCAATTGGTGCCCAATTGTTACTAGTGTTATTGCTTGGATTTCGATTATTTGTTTGAACAGTTGTTAATAATTCTCTTCTTCTATCCATCGGAACCATCGTTAATAATTCATAGGGAGTTAACTCTTCTGGAAAGGTTCGATCTGGAATTGATTCACCTTTTGAAATCGAACGAAATGAGTTTGCTAACCATTCACCTCTCACGGGGTCCCAACTTTGCAATTGAGTTCTTAAACCTGCAAAAGAATCGTCTGTTTGAGCAAAAAACGAAAGATTAAATACAAGAAACGTAACTAAAAAGTAGAATTGTGATTTCATAATGAGATTATTAAATTTCACTTTGACAAAAAATGAGCCAAATTAATCGTTGTATTTATAACCAACACCTTTAACTGTTGTGATATGGTGGTCACCAATTTTTTCGCGCAATTTACGAATGTGGACATCAATGGTTCGGTCTCCAACAATAATTTCAGTGCCCCAAACTTTCTCTAAAATTAATTCTCTTTTAAAAACAAAATTTGGTTTAGAAACTAACAGAGCTAACAATTCAAATTCTTTTTTCGGAAATTGAATTTCTTTCCCGTCCTTTTCCACCAAGTATTTCTCACGATTAATTCTTAATTCGTTGGTGTTAGTTTCATCAACTGCTTTTCTTGTTTCATTTCTTCTCAATAATGCATTGATTCTACTGACTAAAACTTTTGGTTTAATCGGCTTGGTTACGTAATCATCGCCACCTGACTCGAGTCCCGCGATTTGACTATAATCTTCACTTCGGGCTGTTAGAAAACAAATTAAAATATCTTTGTTCTCAGATGAAGACTTTAGTTGCTCACATACTTCAATTCCATCCATTCCGGGCATCATTACGTCAAGTAAGATTAAATCAGGCTTGTCTTTATTAACTTCAGCTAAACATTTCAGACCATCACTTACTGTTTTAACAGTATGATTTTCTTTTTCTAGGTTATACTTGAGTATTTCACGAATGTCTTCGTCATCGTCAACGATTAATATTGTTGCCATTTAATTACGTTTATTAAAGTAAAGTTAATTCTTTCTATCCAAATCTAGCTAGAATGAGAAAGGAATTATCTTTTATCAAAATATAAATTCAATTTTTGATTTACTCTATTTTGAAATTTGTAAACCGAAAACATAAATGTGAATTATCAAAATATAAATAATTTTCAACCCTAAGTCAGACATAAATTAAGATTAAATTTAAAAATCAAAAAAAGATTCTTTAAAAAATCAAGAAAGCTCTTTCAATCTTATTCAAAAGGAATACCCCTCGTTTAATAAAAAAAATCAAAATTAATATAATCATGTAGGTTTTATATATAATTTTGCAGCAGTAGTAGGTTAGGTTGATTGCCGGGAGCTTTGGACATTGTTCAAGGCTCTCGGTGTTTTTATACGTTTCATGTACAAGAAAACATAAGTAAAAAAATAAAAATCACGAAATCATAACTAACTACTCATAAAATTTATCCGACATTAAAAAATAATTAAAGATATTTGAAAAGTGTTTATAGTTTTAACATTTAAACAACTACTCAATCCATGAAAATTAAAGTGCTACTTGCGGAAGATGATATCAATTTAGGATTAGTTATTTCCGATCAATTAAAATCTGATGGATACACCGTTAGTTTATGTTGTGACGGTGTTGAAGCTTTACAAAGATTCAATTCCGAAGATTATCATTTGTGTATTTTAGATGTTATGATGCCAAAAAAAGATGGCTTTACTTTGGCAAAAGATATTCGGAGGATGAATTCCGAAATTCCTATACTTTTTTTGACAGCAAAATCAATGACGGAAGATAAAGTACAAGGTTTTAATTCTGGCGGTGACGATTATCTGACAAAACCCTTTAGCGTAGAAGAATTACAATTGCGAATCAAAGCCTTATTGAAACGTGTAAATATCAAAGTAGAAACTGAAGAAGAAAAATTGATTCACTTAGGAATCTACCTTTTTGACGTGGAAAACTATACGTTGAAAAATGGCGATCATCTCAAAACACTCACAAAAAAAGAAGCTCACATTTTAAAAGTACTTTATAAATTCAAAAATCAGGTGGTGCCTCGTGAAGTAATTTTAAACGCTGTTTGGGGACAAGATGATTATTTTGTTGGACGAAGTTTTGACGTGTTTATTACTAAATTAAGAAAATACCTTAGTCTTGAAGCAACAATTAAAATTTCAAATATTCATGGCGTTGGATTTAAATTTGAAATAAAACAATGAACCATTTTCTACTTCACATTGAAACTTGCACCAAAATGTGTTCCGTTGCTTTGTCAAAAAATGGACAGTTACTAGATTGCATTGAAAATGATGCTGAAAATTTTATCCATGGTGAATATTTAACTGTTTTTATTGAGGAAATTCTTGCAAAAAATAATTTATTACCAAATCAATTAGCTGCTGTTTCATTTTCATCTGGCCCAGGTTCTTATACAGGATTAAGAATTGGATTATCAACGGCAAAAGGTTTATGCTTTGCGCTTTCGATTCCATTGATTTCGGTTTCAACACTAGAAGTATTAGCGTTTATCGGAAAACAACAACATCCAAATTCTACTTTAGTTCCAATGTTAGATGCACGAAGAAATGAAGTTTATTGTGAAATTTTTAATTCTTCTTTCTATACAATTAAACCTTTGTCTGCGGATATTTTGGATGAGACAAGTTATGATAATTTTGAACCTTTTGTATATTTTGGTGATGGAGCAGAAAAAATGAGCAATCAATGGGGAAATCGAAATGCAACTTTTGATTCATCTATTCATTTATCTGCAAAAGGTCAAGTGGACATGGCTTATGAAAAATTCAATCAAAAGGAATTTGAGGACGTTGCTTATTTCACACCTTTATACTTAAAAGAATTCTTAGCTGGCGGAGGGAAATAAAAAAAATTAGAGTTCACTCAAACACAAATTGGCACACCAAAATGTGGTATTTCCGCAAAAATCAGTTACCATTAATTCAAGATTTTGTTCAGACCGAAAACTCGAATTGCGTCTAAAAATCAATAGATTGTTTTTCAAATCGAATTCAATCGGGTGCC